>NZ_RZRY01000381.1:0-6161 GCF_003998035.1 Mesorhizobium sp. M2A.F.Ca.ET.039.01.1.1
GTCTACGGCATGACGCGGGCGCTTGCCCGCGAACTCGGGCCCGAGCGCATCCGCGTCAACTGCATGGTGCCGGGCTGGGTGATGACGGAGCGCCAGATGCGTCTGTGGCTGACGCCGGCCGGCGAGCGCCAGATCGAGGAAAGGCAGTGCCTGCCCGACCGGCTGCAGCCATCCGACATTGCGCGCATGGCGCTGTTCCTGGCCGCCGATGACAGCCGCATGTGCTCGAGCCAGCAATTCATCGTCGACGGCGGCTGGGTGTGACCCGGCGAGAAGGAAAAAGGTAGGTTCATGCGTCTCGTTCAGTTCAACTTGCCCGATGGCAGCCGTCATGTGGGCTGCGTCAGCGCCGACGGCGATCAGCTCCACATCCTTCTCGGCACCGACACGGTTCTCGAACTTGCCACTGCGGCTGTCGCCGAGGGCAGGTCCATCGCGTCGGTCGTCGAGGAGCGGAACGGCGGCGAGAAAGTCGATTACGACCAGCTGCTGCGCGAAGGCCGGGTTCTCGTTCCGGTCGATCATCCGGAGCCGGCGCGTTTCCTTATCACCGGCACCGGCCTGACGCACACGGGGAGCGCTGCCGCGCGCGACAAGATGCATGTGCTGACCCATGGCGAGGACGCCGGCGAATCCGATTCGCTGAGAATCTTCCGCATGGGGCTGGAGGGTGGCAAACCCGCGCCGGGAGAGCTGGGCGTCCAGCCGGAATGGTTCTTCAAGGGCGTCGGCACCTGCGTCGTTCCGCCTGGTGCCGCGCTGCCGCTGCCGGCCTTCGCCAAGGCGGGTGCCGAGGAGGCTGAGATCGTCGGCCTCTATCTCAACGGACCGGACGGCCGCCCCTATCGCATCGGCTACGCGCTGGGCAACGAGTATTCCGACCACGTGACCGAGGCCGAGAACTACCTCTACCTCGCGCACTCGAAACTCCGCTCCTGCTCGATCGGCCCCGAGCTGCTGATTGGCGAGCTGCCGGCGGAGGTGCGCGGGCATTCCCGCATCCGGCGGGACGGCGCCGTCATCTGGGAACAGGAATTCCTGTCGGGCGAGACGCACATGTCGCACTCGATCGCCAATCTCGAGCACTACCATTTCCGCTACCCGATGCACCGCCGGCCGGGCGACCTGCATGCCTATTTCTTCGGCGCGGCGGTGATGAGCTACGCCTCCGGCATCAAGACGGCGCCGGGCGACGAATACGAGATCCAGGCGCCGGAATTCGGAAAGCCGTTGCGCAACCGGATGCAGGCGGTGCCGGACGAGGGGCTGGTGGCCGTCACCCCGCTGTGACGGCAAGACCCGCGGACTGAGATCATCACAAACAACAAATGGGAGAATGATCATGCTACTGAAGAGACTGCTTCTAGGGATAGCGGGTGTCGGCCTCGGCATCGGCCTGATGGCGTCGTCGGCGCTCGCGGCGAACCTGCGCGTGCTGGCCTGGGATGGCTATGCAGACGCCGATTGGGTCAAGGACTTCACCGCCGAGACCGGCATCGGCGTCGATGTCGTCTTCATCGGCAGCGACGACGAGATCTGGGCCAAGATCAAGGGCAGCGAGGGGCAGGACTTCGATGTCTTCGCCGTCAACACCGCGCAGCTGCAGCGCTACATCCAGGCCGACCTCGTCACGCCGATCGACCTGTCGAAGCTTCCCAACCAGAAGGACACGCTGCCGCGCTTCCGCGACATAACAAAGGTCAGCGGCGACACCAAGGACGGCAAGGTCTACGGCATCCCGTTCTGCTTCGATTCCATTGGCCTGATCTACGATACCGACAAGGTGAAGCCGGCGCCGACATCGATGTCAGTGCTGTGGGATCCGGCTTACAAGGGCAAGGTGCTGGCCTATGACAATGGAGAGCACAATTTCTCCTTCACGGCGCTGACGCTGGGCTACAAGGACCCGTTCAACCTCAGCGCCGAGCAGATGGCGGCGGTCAAGGCCAAGCTCGTCGAGCTGAAGGGCAATGTGCTGAGCTTCTACACCACCGCCGACGAGGCCCAGCAGATCTACCAGAACAACGACGTCGCCCTGATCTGGGCCAATTACGGCCAGCAGCAGGTCAAGGCCTTGCAGAAGATCGGCGCCCACGTCGCCTACATCAATCCGAGCGAGGGCGCGCTCGCCTGGCTCGACAACTGGGTCATCTCGAAGGGCGTTCGCGACAAGGACGCGGCCGAGAAGTGGATCGACTTCATGCTGAGCAAGAAGGTGAGCGGCGCCTTGTCCGAGCGCACCGGCTTCGGCAACACCGTGGTCGAGTCGAGCAGCGCCGGCAGCAACGACAAGCTGGTCTGGCTCAACAATGTCGAGGACCCGACCAAGCGCTCCGACCTGTGGAACGAGATCAAGGCGGCGCCTTGACCCGCCCTCGCGATCCTTGAGGACCTGGCGGTCCGGGCCGGACCGGACCGCCGACACGCTATTCTTGGAAGTCAGCCATGAACCAGACCAGCGACCTTCTCACGCTGCGCTCCGTCTCGAAGTCCTATGGCACCGTTCCCGTGCTCTACGACATCGACCTTGCGATCCGCGATGGCGAGTTCTTGACCGTGCTGGGACCGTCCGGTTCGGGCAAGACCACGGTGCTCAGGCTGATCGGCGGCCTGGAGCCGCTGACTTCGGGCGAGATCCGCCTCGACGGCCAGGACATCAGCGGCATGCCGATCAACCGGCGGCCCTTCAACACCGTGTTCCAGGACTATGCGCTGTTCCCGCATCTTACCGTCGCCGGCAATGTCGGCTACGGCCTGTCGGTTCGCCACGTGGCGCGCAAGGAGATCGCGCGCCGCGTCGCCGAGGCTCTGGAATTGGTGCAGCTCGGGCGGTTCGCCGACCGCTTTCCAGCCCAGCTCTCCGGCGGCCAGCGCCAGCGCGTGGCGCTCGCTCGCGCCCTGATCTGCCAGCCCCGGCTCGTCCTGCTCGACGAGCCGCTCGCGGCTCTCGACCTCGAACTGCGCCGGCAGATGCAGGAGTTCCTGAAATCCATCCAGCGCGAGGTCAAGACCACCTTCCTGTTCGTCACCCACGACCAGGAGGAAGCCATCGGCATGGCCGACCGGATCTGCGTCATGCAGGCCGGCCATATCCGCCAGCTCGGCAGCCCGCACGAGCTTTATTACAAGCCGAACTGCGAGTTCGTGGCGCGCTTCTTCGGCGAGAACAATCTCGTGGGAGGCAGGCTCGCTGAGACGCAGGGCGAATTCCGCGCGATCGAGACGGCGCTCGGCCGGCTGGTCTGTTCGGTCGCTGGCCAGCCGCATCTCAAGGCCGCGGCGACCGGCGCCAGCGGCTTCGCCGCCTTCCGCCCCGAAGCGCTGCGACTTGCCGGCGACGGCGATGCCGGGAACCGTCTTTCCGGCATCGTCGCCGATCTTGCCTTTGCCGGCTCCTCGACGGTCGCCACCATCACGGCCGGCGGCGATGCCGCGCATCGCCTCAGGCTGCGCTTTCCGAGCCGGGTGGACGGCAGCGCGCTCAGGACCGGTGAGACCGTGGCGCTTTCCTTCGCGCCGCACGAAGGCCATCTGGTGCTGGCATGAAGAGCGCTGGCCTGGCGCGTCCCGTCGCCATCCGCTGGTCGCCGCTGGTCACCGCGCTTGCCTTTGCGTTGCCGGTGGTGTTCGTCCTGGTGCCACTGGCGATCTTCCTGGTCTACAGCTTCTTCAGCGTCGACCAGGGCCAGATCGTCTATGCGCCGACGCTCGCCAACTATCTCCGCTTCTTCACCGATCCCGTCTTCCTCCCGGTGTTCTGGCGCACGATCGTGCTCTGCCTGTCGGTGGCGGTGATCTCGATCCTGCTCGCCTATCCGACAGCCTATTTCCTGACCACGCTGCGCGGCCGCTGGCGTTACGCGCTGCTGATGCTGCTCATGGTGCCGCTCTTGATGAGCTACGTCATCAAGATCTACGCGATACGCAGCATTCTCGGCCTCAATGGTTTTCTCAACAAGGCGCTGGTCGGACTTGGCATTCTCGCCGAGCCGTCGACGCTCTTCGTCTTCAACATGAACGCTATCCTGCTCACGCTGACGCTGCTTTTGATTCCCTTCGCGATCCTGCCGATCTTCCTGGCACTGGAGCGCATCCCGCAGGTGCTGTTGCGCGCGTCCGACGATCTCGGCGCAAGCAGCCTGCAGACGTTCCTGCGCATCACCTTGCCGCTGTCCCTGCCCGGCGTCGCCTCGGCGGCGAGCTTCGTCTTCGTGCTGGCGATCGGCGATTTCCTGACGCCGCAGATGGTCGGCGGCATCAGCGGCTTCACCTTCGGCCGCATCCTCTACAGCCAGTTCGGCACCGCCTATAACTGGCCCTTCGGCGCCGCTCTGTCGGTGGCGCTGGCCGTCGTGGTGATCGTCGCGATCCTTCTCGGCGAGCGCTTCGGGCGCAATCGGGGGACCTCGCTTTGATCGCAGCGCCGCGCCTCTCCACCATCCTTCTCGCCGCGATAACCGTCCTGGTCGCGGCGCTGCTCTACAGCCCGCTTTTCGTGCCCATCGCGTCGTCCTTCTTTCCCGTGGCGCGCGGCGAGGTCGACTGGTCGTCACCGACGGTCGAGACCTATGTCGCATTGGCTGGGAATCACGAGATTCTGGCCGCCCTCCGCACCACGCTCGTCGTCGGCGTCTGCACGGTCGTCCTCTCGGTCGTGAGCGGCATATTGCTGGCCCTCTACTATCATGGCCGCCGCGCCGGCCGCTCGCTGCTGCAGTTCATCGTCTTTCTGCCGTTCCTGATGCCGCCCATCATCAGCGGCCTGGCGCTGTTGATCTTCTTCCGTGAGATCGGGCTCGAACGCTCGCTGCTGACGGTCGTCATAGGCCATACGGTCTTCGTGCTCGCCATCGTCTATCGCACGGTGCTGACGCGCCTGCAGTCGATGAGCCGCACGCTGGTCGAGGCCTCCTACGACCTCGGCGCGACCAAATGGCAGACCTTCTGGCGCGTCATCCTGCCCAACCTTTCGAGCGCGACGGTGGGCGGCGCCATCCTGGCTTTCGCCCTGTCATTCGACGAGACCATGATCACCATTCTGGTCACCGGCACCCAGACGACGCTGCCGGTACGCCTGTGGGCGATGATGCGACTGGGTTTCTCGCCGGATATCAACGCGCTGGTGGCGCTGATCCTGATGTTCACCATCTTGCTCTGCGCCCTTGCGGCCAGGTTCCTGGTTCCGAGGCAGATCGCCACGCAGCGCAGTTGAAACAACGCTGATCCTGCGCTGGGCGATGCCCGGGGCGGAGCTGGTTGGCAATGTGAGGGATGGCTGGGGCGCCAGGATTCGAACCTGGGAATGTCGGTACCAAAAACCGATGCCTTACCGCTTGGCGACGCCCCAGCAGGCGGGGCATGCCCGCTTGCGCGCGGCCTTATAGGACGGGGCGAAGCAAAGCTCAATGCCGCAACATCAACTAAAAGCGGCTGCGATACGGGTCGCTATTGCTGCCAGTTCGTCGCTTGATCGCCAGCGGCTCATCCCGGGCCGCCCGCTGCCGCACGCCTGCTTCGCTCGCCTGGCCGACATCGGGGCAATCCTGCTTCCGCGAAGCCGACGACGCTGCTTTGCTCACGCCTGGGCCACACGTGCACGGCAATCCTGCAGGACCGCCGCAAGCGTCTCCTCGAAAGAATGCTCGGGCGCCCAGCCAAGCAGGGTCCGGGCGCGGGTCGCATCGCCGACGATGCATGGCAGGTCGCTTGGCCTCATCCGCAAAGGATCCTGCTCCACGACGATCTTGACGCTACTTTGCGCCAGCAGCAGATCCAGAATATCTGCCATCCGCCAGGAGAGGCCGGACGCAAGGTTGAAGATGGTGTTCGGCGCAAGCTTGTTGCTGTTCAAGACCGCGCGCGCATAGGCATTGGCAATGTCGCGCGCGTCCAGAAAATCGCGCCTGGCGTCGAGATTGCCGACGCGGATGAGCGGCGGAGCGAGGCCTGCTTCGATCCGCGCGATCTGCATGGCGAAGGCCGGCACTGCGAATGCCTCAGTCTGGCCCGGTCCCGTATGATTGAAGGGACGCATCCGAACGCATTTCAACCCCCGGTACGACAGCGCGCCGAGCGCGAGGTCGGCCGCGGCCTTGGTTGCGGCGTAGTCGTCGACCGGGGCAAGCAGCGTGCTTTCGTCGAGCGGTCGTCCGGTCTTCGCG
>NZ_RZRY01000382.1:0-6108 GCF_003998035.1 Mesorhizobium sp. M2A.F.Ca.ET.039.01.1.1
GTCCATGGTGACGTTGAGGTCGGCCGCCTGCACCGGCTGGCGGCGATCGCCTGTTCCGGCTCCCCTTGGGCCGGCGCCGCGGGCGCCGGAAAAGGCATCGCCGAAGATCTGGCTGAAGATGTCGCTGTTGCCGTCGAACGGATCGCCGCCCGGACGCCCGGTGCGGAATTCGAAATGCGCGCCGCCCGGGCCCTGCTGGCGGCGGAAGCCGGCGAACGGGTCGCCGCCGGCCGCGCCTTCAAAGCCCTGGAATTTCGGCTTGCCCTCGGCGTCGATCTCGCCGCGATCGTAGGCGGCGCGCGTCTTCTCGTCGCCGACGATCTCGTAAGCCTGGTTGGCGGCGGCAAAACGGTCCTTCGCCTTCGGATCATTCGGATTCTGGTCCGGATGATGCTTCTTGGCGAGCTTGCGGTAGGCCGATTTTATGTCCTTGGCCGATGCGTTCTTGGCAACGCCCAGCACCTCATAGGGGTCGCGCATGCTTCCTGCCTGCTAGAGAGATTGGAATTGTGGTCGCCCCCTATATGCGCTCGCATAGGAAGAAATTCCAGTGGCGCAAGGGCAATTAGCGCCCGAAAATCAGGGGCCCAAAATCAGAGCGGTTTGAACTCCTGCATGCGCCAGCCGCCGGCTTCGGCCAGGCACAGCTCGCCCTTGTAGAGGGCGACGCCATCGAAGCTCTCGCGCGTGGCGCTGAAGCGGCGGCAGGTCAGACCGCCGTCCTTCAGCTCGACCAGCTCGGTGATCGCGCCGCGCGAGCCGGTGGCGGCATTGGCCCAAGGCACCGTCTGGCCGCCAAGCTCCTTGATGTCGGCGGAAGAAACGGCGTTGCCGATGGTGGTCTGGTCGGAGTCCTGGTCGGAGATAGCCGGCGCGGTTGGCGAGGACGGCGCGCTGGCGGTGATGATCGAGCGGTCGACCTCGGCCTTTTGCAGGCTGAACCCGCCGGCGCCGCAGGCGGCAAGGGGAAGCGCCAAGGTCAGCAGCGCAGCCTTGGCACTGGCCGAAGCGATAACGCTCCATTGCCCGCTGTCAAAAGCTTGCGCGATACGCGACAATCGGCGAACTCCTCCCGCAATGTTAAAAATTTGGAAAACTATGAACGAAACCGAGTTAACAAGCAGTGACTTCACCGAAGCGGCGGAGCCGTTCCGGCTCTTTGCCGTATGGCTGGAGGACGCCACGAAGAGCGAGCCCAATGATCCCAATGGGGTCGCGCTGGCAACCGTCGACGCCGACGGCATGCCGGATGTGCGGATGGTGCTGCTCAAAGGGTTCGACGAAAAAGGCTTTGTCTTCTACACGAATTTCGAGAGCGCCAAGGGCCGCGAGATTCTTGGCAGCATGAAGGCGGCGATGTGCTTCCACTGGAAGTCGCTGCGCCGCCAGGTGCGGGTGCGCGGGCCGGTGGAGATCGTCAGCGACGCCGAGGCCGACGCCTATTACGCGACACGGCCGCGCGGCAGCCGCATCGGCGCCTGGGCGTCGAAACAGTCGCGGCCGCTGGAGAGCCGCTTCGCGCTGGAGAAGGCGGTGGCCGAATACACGGCGCGCTATGCCATCGGCGAGATCCCGCGGCCAAAACATTGGTCGGGCTTCCGCATCGTGCCGCAGACGATAGAGTTCTGGCACGACAGACCGTTCCGGCTGCATGACCGTGTCGTGTTTTCACGCAACGCCGCCGGCGGCTGGGACAAGACCAGGCTTTATCCCTGAGGGCGGGCGACGCGTTCAGCTCTTCTTGCGCGTCATGAAAGCGGTCAGCGCGGCGCGGGCCTCTTCGGAGGTCAGCCGCTCGCGAAAATGCTCGGCTTCGACCTTGATGCGGGCGATGAGCGCTTCGCGCGGCTCGCGCATCAGGTCGCGCGCGATCTTCAGCGCCTGCGGCGGCTTGGCGGCGATGCCCTTGGCGGCGGCCAGCACCGTGCCTTCCAACGCCTCTTCGGCGACGACGTCGTAGATCAGGCCGGCGGCCTTGGCGCGCTCGGCCGAAAAGCCCTCGCCGAGGCCGAGCAGCGCGAAGGCGCCCTGCCGTCCCAGCAGTTGCGGCGCGATCAGGCTGGAGCCGGCTTCCGGCACCAGGCCGAGATCGACGAAGGGCGTGCGGAACAGCGTGCGCGGCGTGGCGAAGGTCAGGTCGCAATGCAGATTGAGCGTGGTGCCGATGCCGACGGCGATGCCGTCGACGCCGGACACCATCGGCTTCTGCGACATGGCCAGCGCCATCAGGAAATCCCATACCTCATTGCCACCCTCGCCGCCGGTGGCGATGACCAGGAAATCGGCGAGGTCGTTGCCGGAGGAAAAGGCGCCCGGAACGCCGAGGAAGACATGCACGCGGACCGCCGGATCGGCGTCGCCTTCGGTGAGCGCCGCCGACATTTTCGCGTACATGGCGCGCGTCAGCGCGTTCTTCTTGTCCGGGCGGTTGATGCGGATGATCTGCACGGCGCCCTGGCGCTCGACGAGGATATGGTCTGTCACGGTTGGTCCTTTGAGCGTCGGGGTGCTTAAGCGGAAATCAGTGCCTTGCCAGCGGCGACGAGGCTTTCGGCGCCGTCGATGACTCGCTCCTTCAAGGCGCGGGTCTCGCCGAGCAGGTTTTCGGCGAAGAAGCGGCAAAGCGCGATGCGGCTACGGTCTGCCAGGCCACCCTGCGCCAGATATGCGCCGCCGGCGGCGAGCGAGATCAGGCGCAGATAGGGCGTGGCGCCGGCCATCGCGGCGTCCGCCTTGCCGTCGGCAAGCAGTTTTTGCAGGAAGCGCGTCGCTTCGTCGAGATCGGCCAGCGCGCGGTCGAGATTGTCGGCGGTGCGGCCGAAGCCTTCGATGTTGGAGGTGCGCACGGCTTCCGCCACCGCTTTCAGTTCGCTGATGTAACCATGCACATGCTCGCCGCCGCCGAGCGGCAGCTTTCTCGAGACAAGGTCGATCGCCTGGATGCCGTTGGTGCCTTCATAGATCGGCGCGATGCGAGCGTCGCGATAAAGCGCGGCAGCGCCCGTCTCCTCGATGAAGCCCATGCCGCCATGCACCTGGACGCCCAGCGAGGCGACCTCGACGCCGACATCGGTGGAGAAGGCCTTTGCCAGCGGCGTCAGCAGGCTGGCGCGGTCATGCCATTTCGCTCCTGCCTCGCCCTCGCCGACGCGGGCGCGGTCGATGGCATGGGCGCAGGAATAGCTGATCGAGCGGGCGATCTGGGTCAGCGCCCGCATGGTGAGCAGATTGCGCTGCACGTCCGGGTGATGGACGATCGGCGCCATGCCGGAGCCCGCATAGGCGGAAGCCTTGCCCTGGCGGCGCTCATTGGCATAGGCGATCGCCTTCTGCGTCGCGGTCTCGGCCACCGCCACGCCCTGCATGCCGACGGCAAGGCGGGCGTTGTTCATCATCGTGAACATGCAGGCGAGCCCCTTGTTCTCCTCGCCGATCAGCCAGCCGATGGCGCCGGGCTTGGCGCCCTGGAAACCGTCGCCATAGATCATCGTGCAGGTCGGCGAAGCATGGATGCCGAGCTTGTGCTCGAGGCCGGAACAGAAGACGTCGTTGCGGGCGCCAAGCGAGCCATCGTCATTGACGAAGAATTTCGGCACCAGAAACAGCGAGATGCCGCGCGTGCCGGCCGGCGCGTCGGGTAACCTCGCCAGCACCAGATGCACGATGTTGTCGGTGAAATCGTGCTCGCCATAGGTGATGAAGATCTTCTGGCCGAAGATGCGGTAGGTGCCGTCGCCAACCGGCTCGGCGCGGGCGCGCAAGGCCGCGAGGTCCGAGCCCGCCTGCGGTTCGGTCAGGTTCATCGTGCCCATCGACTCGCCAGAGACGAGCTTTGCGAGATATTTGGCCTTGAGTTCCTCCGAGGCGTGTTTGTCGAGCGCCTCGACCGCGCCCATGGTCAGCGTCGGGCCGATGCCGAAGGCCATGGCCGCGGAGTTCCACATTTCGAGCGCGGCGACGCCGAGCATGGTCGGCAGGCCCTGGCCGCCGTACTCCTCCGGCCCCGACAGCGCGTTCCAGCCGCCTTCGATCCAGCGGCGGTAAAGCTGCTTCCAGCCTGGCGGCGTGGTGACGGCCGCATCCTTCAGCACCGCGCCATGCTCGTCGCCGACCTTGTAGAGCGGAGCCACCTCCTCGCGGGCGAAACGCCCCGCTTCGGCCAGGATCGCGTCGACCAAGTCCTCGCCGAGGTCACCGAAAATGCCGGCATCCAGCGCCGGCTTCAGCCCCGCCACGTGCTTGAGCGTAAAGGCGATGTCCTCGACCGGCGCGCGGTACATGTCTGCTCCTCCTCCGACCCAGCCAACCGTAACGCATGGCCGACGCGAAACCATGCGTCCATTTCGCACCTTCTTTTTACGTAAACGTCAAACTTTGTCACGCGGATTTTGCATAGGCGCCGCTATCCGCGGCGGAGCGGGAGCCAGCGCCCGATCCATTCAAGGTCCCGTCGCTGTTTAGGCGCTGATCGATCCTCAGCGTATGCTGCGGCCCACCGCCTGCAGCGCCAGGAAGGCTTCGTAGCGGCGGTCGTGCCAAGCGCGGATGTCACCGGACGCAGGTGTAAAAACCTCGCCAAGCCGGGACATGGCAGGCATGGCGCTCGATAGGTCAGGGTAATGCCCGGCCGCGACGGCACCGAGCATCGCGGCGCCCAACAGCACCGGCTCCGGCGACTGCGAGGCGGCGACCGGCAGGCCGGCGGCGTCGGCGAGCAGCTGGCGCGCCAGCGGCGACTGCCCGGCGCCCCCGCTGATGACGATGGTGTCGACGGCAAGGCCGGACGACGCCATCGCCGCAACGATCTGGCGCACGCCGTAGCCCAGACCGCAAAGCCCGGCCACGTAGAGGCCGACGAGACTGTCGACGGAGCGGTCGGTGCCGAGCCCCGCTATCAGGCCGCGCGCGTCCGGATCGGCCAAGGGGGAGCGGTTGCCGAGGAATTCGGGCACGACATGGATGCTTCCCGCGAGCTTGGCGGCCGCCGACAGGTCGGGCGAAGCCGCCGCGGCGGCCGCGGCCAGCCAGTCGACCAGCGATTTGCCTTCCGCCGCGGCGCGCACGGAAGCCTCGGCTTGCGCCGGGTGAAAATGCACCAGGAGATCGATGGCCGCGCCGGCGGCCGACTGGCCGCCCTCGCTCAGCCAGAACCCAGGCACCATGGCGGAGAAGTAGGGCCCCCAGACTCCGGGCACGAAGCCCGGATCTTGGCTGCTCGCCATGGTGCAGGCCGAGGTGCCCAGCACATAGGCCATGCGCGAGGAAATGGTGCCGGCATCGCCGGCAGCACCCACCGTGCCGACACCGCCTGCATGGGCATCGATCAGCCCGGCGGCGACGACCGTGCCCGCGACCAGCCCCAGCTCGGCCGCGGCCTTCTCCGTCAGGCCGGCGCCCACCGCCGTGCCTGGGTCGACCACTTCGGTGCCGATACGGGCAAATCTCTCATCCGCAAGCTCGCCGAGCCCTACGGAATGAAAATAGCTGTCGTCCCAGCGCCGCTCATGGCCGAGATAGGTCCATTTACAGGCAAGGGTGCAGACCGAACGGGCGAGGCTGCCGGTGGCGCGCCAGGTCAGGTAATCGGCAAGGTCGAAGAAATGCCGCGCTTTGGTAAAAGTCGCGGGCAGGTTTTCCTTCAGCCACAAAAGCTTCGGCGTTTCCATCTCTGGTGAGATGACGCCCCCGACATAGTCGAGGACGGGATGGTGGCCGGCATTGATGCGCCTGGTCTGATCCAGGGCGCGATGGTCCATCCAGACGATGATGTTTCGATCGCTGTCTCCGGAACGGCCCACGGGCAGCGGCTCGCCATCGTCGCCGACCACCACCAGGGAACAGGTCGCGTCGAAGCCAATACCGCCGATCTCCCTGGGATCGACGCCCGTCTTCGCGACCGCCTCGCGTACGCTGGCGCATACCGCCTGCCAGATGTCGCGGCTGGACTGCTCGGCGATCTCGCCAGGCTCGACGAAGAGCGCGATGTCGCGCTTGGCCGAAGCGAGCAACTCGCCGCGCTCGTCGAAGACGCCGGCGCGCGCGCTGCCGGTGCCTACATCGATGCCGAGGAAGTGGGAAGGCATTGGGGAACCTCAGAAGCGGGGGAGT
>NZ_RZRY01000383.1:0-6107 GCF_003998035.1 Mesorhizobium sp. M2A.F.Ca.ET.039.01.1.1
ATCCGCAAGGGCCGGGATGAACCCGGCCATGTTGACGGCTGTCCGCCGCGCAACTTCCCGACAATGCGAAACATGGAAAGGCAACCGCCATGGGCTTCTTTTCGAAAGACATCAAGACGCTGGACGATCTCTTCATCCACACGCTGCGCGACATCTATTATGCCGAGAAGGAGATCGAAAAATCGCTGCCGAAGATGATCGACAAGGCGACCGATCCGCAATTGAAAGCCGGCTTTGAGAAGCATCTCACGCAGACCAAGGGTCACATCGAGCGGGTCGAGCAGGTGTTCGAGCTGCATGGCGTCAAGGCCAAGACCGTCAACTGCCCGGCCATCGACGGCATCCTCGCGGAGGCCGACGAGGTGAGCGGCGATGTCGACGACAAGGAGGTCCTCGATGCCGCGTTGATCGCCTCGGCGCAGGCCGTCGAGCACTATGAGATAACGCGCTACGGCACGCTGATCGCGTGGGCCAAGCAGCTCGGCCGCAGCGATTGTGCCAATGTGCTGGCCAAGAACCTCAAGGAAGAAGAGGCGACCGACCGCAAGCTCACCGAGATCGCCGAAAGCAAGGTCAACCTGCAGGCGGCCGAGTAGCTGCTGATAAGGCCGGCGCATGGCGTCGGCCTTCCCGTCCCCGGGAACCGAAGCGGCGTTCCGGCCGTTTCGGTTTGTCCGATGTTGCCCCCGATGCTGCAAGGAGTGTTCGTCATGGCGCCGCGCCCCGCCTGGAGCGGTTATCTCAAGCTTTCACTGGTCACCTGCGCCATCCAACTGAGCAACGTCGTCACCCACGCCGAAAAGGTGTCCTTCCACATCCTCAACCGCAAGACCGGCAACAGGGTCCGGCGTGTCTATGTCGACCAGAAAAGCCAAAAACCGCTGGAAGAGGATGAGGAGGTCAGGGGTTTCGAGGTCGGCAAGGACGACTTCATCCGCATCGAGGACGAGGATATCGAGGCGGTGCAGATCGAATCCTCGCACACGCTTGATCTCGACGGCTTTGTCGACAAGGCTTCGATCGATCAGGTCTATCTCGACACGCCCTATTATGTCTCGCCGGCAGACAAGGTTTCGCAGGAGGCCTTCGCCGTCATTCGCGATGCGTTGGCCGAGAAGAAGATGGCCGGCCTCGCGAGCATCGTGCTTTATCAGCGCGAACGCCCGGCGATGATCGAGCCGTTCGGCAAAGGCATGCTGCTGACGACGCTGCGCTACGGAGACACGGTGCGCGAAGCATCCCAGATCTTCGCCGATATCCAGTCCGCGAAGCTGGACGGCGAGATGGTCGGGCTGGCCGAGACTATCATAGACAAGAGGAAAGCGAAGTTCGACCCTGCAAAGTTCAGGGATCGCTACGAGGAATCGCTGCTCGAGCTGGTCCGCTCCAGGAAGGCCGGGAGAAAAGCGCCGAAGGCCAAGGCATCGCCGAAACCGTCCAATGTCGTTAACCTGTTCGACGCGCTGAAGAAGAGCCTCAACGCCGACGACGGCAAAGCCGGCAAGGCATCGTCCAAAGCGCCGGCGAAACGAACGAAGGCCAAGGCCGCGCCGAAGCGCAAGTCCGCATAGGAGCACGCAATGGCGAGCCTCGAACAATATCACGCCAAGCGCGACTTCAAGAAAACCGCCGAGCCGGCCGGTAAGGTAAAGCGCGGCAAGCAGGGCGGCGGCATCTTCGTCGTCCAGAAGCATGCCGCGACGCGGCTTCATTACGATTTCCGCCTGGAGCATGACGGCGTGCTGTGGAGCTGGGCGGTGACGCGCGGCCCGAGCCTCGACCCGCATGAGAAGCGGCTGGCCGTGCATGTCGAGGATCACCCGATCGACTACGCCTCCTTCGAAGGCACCATTCCGAAGGGCCAGTATGGCGGCGGCTCGGTCCTGGTCTGGGACGAAGGCAGATGGGTGCCGGATGGCGATCCCGCTCAGGGCATGAAGAAGGGCCATATCGACTTCGATCTCGAGGGCCACAAGCTCAACGGCCGCTGGCATCTGGTCAGGCTGAGGCCGCGCCCCGGCGAGAAGCGCGACAACTGGCTGCTGATCAAATCCGACGATGCTGCCGCCCGTCCTGGCGAGGACATCCTCGAAGAAGAGCCGAAATCGGTGAAATCGGGCCTCACCATCGAAGAGGTTGGCGAAGGCAAGGCGGCCAAGGGGCAGACACCGAAAGTCTGGCAATCGGACAGGCCTGCCAAAGCCAAGGCCGGCCAGGCCCGGCGGCTCGAATTCATCGAACCGCAGCTGGCGACGCTGGAGAAGGAAGCGCCCACCGGCGACGACTGGCTGCATGAAGTGAAATTCGACGGCTATCGCATGCAGGCGCAGATCGAAGGCAGCGAGGTCAGGCTGCTCACCCGCGCCGGCCTCGACTGGACCGGGAAGTTCGAGGGGCCGGTCACCGCCGCGCTGGCCAAATTGAAATGCCGCGATGCCATCATCGACGGCGAGGTCGTAGTGCTGGCCGACAGCGGCGTGTCGTCCTTCCCGCTGCTGCAGGCGGATCTCTCGGCCCGCCGCGCCGACCGCTTCATCTATTATGTGTTCGACCTGATGCGGCTCGACGGCGAGGATCTGCGCCGCGAGCCGCTGGTCGAACGCAAGCAGGCGCTGGCCGAACTGCTGGGCCGGCAGCCCGAAAATTCGGCGCTGCGCTTCAGCGACCATTTCCACGAGCCCGGCAAGGTCATGCTGCAGCATGTCTGCCGCATGGGTCTGGAAGGGGTGGTGTCGAAGCGCGCCGATGCGCCCTATCGCAGCGGGCGCGGCCTCACCTGGATCAAGTCGAAATGCACGCTCAGGCAGGAATTCGTCATCGGCGGCTATCTGCCTTCGGACAAGACGGGCCGCGGCCTGCGCTCGCTGCTGGTCGGCTTCAATGAGGGCGGCAAGCTGCACTATGCCGGCCGTGTCGGCACCGGCTTTTCCGGCAAGGTGATGACGGATCTGAAAAAGAAGCTCGATCGCCTCGAGGCGAAGACATCGCCCTTCTCGGCCGCGGTGCCGAAGGGCAAGGGGCTCACTTTCGTCAAGCCCGAGCTTGTCGGCGAGGTGGAGTTCCGCAGCTGGACATCCGACCGTATAATCCGCCACGCCTCGTTCCAGGGGCTGCGCGAGGACAAGCCGGCGGAGGAAGTCGTGCAGGAAAAGCCGAAAAAGGCCGAGAGCCAGCCAAAGCCGGGCGCAAAGACGCCCTCAAAGCCTTCGGCCGGAACGGCGAAGACATCGATAAAACTCTCTCATCCCGATAAGCTGCTGTGGCCCGACGAGAAGGTTTCGAAACAGGACCTGCTCGACCACTACGCGCTGGTGTGGCCGCGCATGGAGCCGTTCGTCGTCAACCGGCCGCTGAGCCTCGTGCGGGCGCCGGACGGCGTCCACGGCCAGCGCTTCTTCCAGAAACACGCCTCACCCGGCATGAGCGACAAGATCGCCAGGATGAAAGATCCGACCGATGGCGAGCAGATCCTCTACATCAAGGATTTCGACGGGCTGGCGGCGCTGGTCCAGTATGGCGTGGTCGAGGTCCACATCTGGGGCTCGACGATCGATGCGCTGGAAAAGCCGGACCAGATCATCTTCGACCTCGATCCGGATGAAGGCGTCGATATCTCCAAAGTGCGCGAGGCGGCGCTCGACATCCGCAAGCAGCTCGACGAGCTGTCGCTGCCGAACCTGGTCAAGACCTCCGGCGGCAAGGGCTATCATGTGCTGGTGCCGCTGAAGCCCTCGGCGGAATGGGACGAGGTCAAGGACTTCGCCCACGACTTCGCCCGTGCGCTGGAGCAGGCGGCGCCCGACCGCTACACGGCGACGCTGTCCAAGAAGGCCCGCACCGGAAGAATCTTCGTCGACTATCTGCGCAACGGCCGCGGCTCGACCACCGTCGCGCCCTATTCCTCGCGCGCCAAGAAGGGCGCGACTATATCGATGCCGGTGACCTGGCCCGAGATCGAGAAGGGCCTTGCGCCGAATGCCTTCCCGCTTGGGGACGAGACGACGCTGGCACAGCTGAAGAAGGCCGATCCGTGGAGGGAGTTCTTCAAGCTGGGGAAGGCGTTGAAAAGGGGGTGATCGCGGGCAAGACCCAAGGTCGCTTATGCCGAGATCCTTCGCCCCCCTCTCTGTCCTGCCGGACTGCGCGGCCCTTCGCTGTCGCTCAGGGCTTTCGTCGCTCGGAAAGCCAAGCAATTGGCTTTCCGTCCATTGCGCGGACCGCTCCTCAACCTCCTCAAGGGGGAGATTGGCAGCTTTGGCGCGGCGCCTCTTCTGCAACGTTGACGATTAGCGAAAGAGAGCGTGACATCCGATCTCCCCCCTTGAGGGGGAGATGCCCGGTAGGGCAGAGAGGGGGGCCTCGCGCCAGCATTGCGAGGCTGTCGTTAGTGCGCGCCCCCTAGGACAGAAACACCCTTTCGAACTCCCGCTTTCCTCCGGGCGAAAACACCACGGCGCGGCTGTCCTTCTCGCGGCGGGCCCATTTCTCGGCGATGATCCTGTCTAGGATAGCGGCCCCGAGCGTGCCGGCGAGATGGGATCGCCGCACGCTCCAGTCGAGGCAGGCGCGGCACACCGGCCGCCGCGCCTTGGCCTGGATCTCGATGCCGAGCGCGGAAAAATGCGAGGCGCCGGCTGACGAGAGGCGGATCTCGTTGTCCTCGCGCAGCAAAAGCTTCCTGTCGAAGAGCCGGTCGAGCATCGCCACCGCCTGCTCGCCGGCGAGGTGGTCGTAGCAGACCCGCGCCACGCGCATGGCCGCGTCGCGCGGTCCCGGCCGCACCCGCTTCGGGCCGACCGCCTCGGCGACGCCGATGATCGCCTCGATCATGCCGGCCACCTGCGCGCTGGCCAGCCCGTAATAGCGGTGACGGCCCTGGCTGGCCAAGGTCAGCAAGCCGCCTTCCATAAGCTTGGACAGATGCGAGGAAGCCGTGGGCAGCGACACGCCGGCTTCCAGCGCCAGTTCCGACGCCGTCAGCGCCGTGCCGCCCATCAGCGCGTTCAGCATGTTGGCGCGGGCCGGGTCGCCGACCAGGCTGGCGATGCGGGCGATATCGGGTCCTTCACGCATGGTTCGATCCTCATCGAAGCATTCCCGTCAGGGAAGCATTATTCTGGGGTCATCTCAAGCAGCCCGGGCAAACACTCCTGACAGGAGGATGCCTAGAGCATGATCCCGAAAAGTGGGAACCGGTTTTCGGAAAAGATCATGCTCCAACAAAGAGTTAGAGCAGGATGACGATTCGACGAAACGTCATCCTGCTCTAGCACAGAGCCGCCAGCGATGTTTCGATCACGGTCGAAGCATCGATGTGCGCAAGCCAACCGACGAGGAGACCGACATGACCATCACCTGCTTCATCCGCTACGAGATCGACCCGTTCGGCCGGGCGGCCTTCGAGCAATATGCGCGCGCCTGGGGCCAGGCCATTCCGCGCTGCGGCGCCGAGCTAATCGGCTACTACGCGCCACATGAAGGCTCGTCCACCACGGCTTACGCCGCCTACAACATCGAAAGCCTCGCCGCCTATGAGGCCTATCGCGCCCGGCTTGCCGCCGACCCCGCGGGCAAGGCAAATTACGAGTTCGCCAGGCGCGAGAAGTTCATCTTGAAGGAAGATCGCGTCTTCCTGAAGCTGGTGTCGGGGCCGCATGGTCCAAGGCAGCTCTTTCGCACCCACGTGACCGTCAAGGAAGGAATAGAGGCATGATCGCTGTCATCTTCGAGGTCGAGCCGGCGGAAGGAAAGCGCGATGCCTATCTCGGCATCGCCGCCGAGCTCAGGCCATTGCTCGAGAGCATCGACGGCTTCATCTCGGTCGAGCGCTTCCAGAGTCTGACCGATCCGAAGCGCATGCTGTCGCTGTCCTTCTGGCGCGACGAGGAAGCGGTGAAAGACTGGCGCAACACCGAGGAGCACCGCCAGGCGCAGCAGGCCGGACGCGGCGGCATCTTTGCCGGCTATCGTCTGCGCATCGCCCAGGTCGTGCGCGATTACGGGCTGACGGAAAGGGCCGAAGCGCCGGAAGACAGCCGCGCGGCGAACGGGTGAGCCTTCGTCCGCGATCGGAGGAGAAGCGGAGGGCTGCTATCACAAACCGGTGA
>NZ_RZRY01000384.1:0-6105 GCF_003998035.1 Mesorhizobium sp. M2A.F.Ca.ET.039.01.1.1
GAAAAGGAACTTGTGCATGACGCCGTGGCGCTCCCCGATGGCCTCGATGGTGCGATCGATCAGCCCGGCATCGACGAACGGGCGCACGGCGTCATGCACAAGCACCTTTTCGGGTGCCTGGTCCCTTAGCGCGAGGAGGCCGAGCCGGACGGAGGCCTGGCGCGACGGGCCGCCGATAACAGTGATGAGACGTTCGGCGTGTGCCCCCGCGGCGCGTTGCAACAGCTCGGCATCGTCGGCGTGGATGGCGACAACAACCGGGCCGATCAACGGATGCGAAAGAAAGATATCCAGAGTATGGGCGATAACGGCACGGCCGCCGATGCGCTGATATTGCTTCGGACCGTCGGCCTGACCGGCGCGCGCGCCACGGCCGGCGGCCACGATCACCACTCCGATCCCGCCGCCTGGGGACGCCGCTTGCTTTTCGCTTGCCTCGCTCATTCCGATCGGTCCTAGTCGGGGTGATGGCCGAAGGCCAGCATTTTCCAAAATGCGCCTTAATGTGACGTCATTGCGCGTTGCACAACGCCACACTTCTGGCTAGAGAATGTGCAACGATCGAACATGCTTGGTTTTTGTGCATGGCTGAACTGACCACATTGGCATCGCCACTCGATGTCGGCGGGGTAAAAATCCGCAATCGGGTTTTCCTCGCGCCGATGTCGGGCATCACCGACGAGCCGTTCCGGCAGCGCGCCCACGCGCATGGCGCGGGGCTGGTCGTGTCGGAAATGGTGGCGAGCGGCGAACTGGCCAAGGGCAGGGCGGGCTGCGACCTGCGTATACGTCATTCCGGCCTGCCGGTACATATGGTGCAGCTGGCCGGCCGTGAGGCCGCCCATATGGGCGAGGGCGCGCGAATCGCGGCGGGCGAGGGCGCCGATATCATCGACATCAACATGGGCTGCCCGGCGAAGAAGGTGACCGGCGGCTATGCCGGTTCGGCGCTGATGCGCGACCTCGACCATGCACTGTCCCTGATCGAGGCGGTGGTCGGCGCCGTCTCGCTGCCGGTGACGGTCAAGATGCGGCTGGGCTGGGACGAAAGCGCTCTCAACGCTCCGATGCTGGCGCGGCGCGCCGAACAGGCCGGCGTCAGCATGGTGACCGTGCATGGCCGCACGCGCTGTCAGTTCTACCAGGGCAGGGCCGACTGGCGCGCCATCGCGCGCGTCAAGCAAGCCGTGTCGATTCCCGTGGTGGCGAACGGGGATGTCGGCTCGCCTGAGGAAGCAGCGGCGATCCTCGATCAATCCGGCGCCGACGCGGTGATGATCGGCCGCGCGCATTATGGCGCGCCATGGATCGCCGGCGGTATTGCGACGGCCGCGGGCGGCGCAAAGACACAGGGCATTCCACTGACGCCGCAAGAGTTAACCGATTACGTCGTCTCGCATTACGACGACATGCTCGCGCTCTACGGCGTCGAAAGCGGCCTGCGCCAGGCGCGCAAGCATCTCGGCTGGTATCTTGACCGCCATGCTCCAGGTGTTCGCGCCGAGCAGCGCAAACGTATCCTCACATCGTTCGAACCGGCGGAGATCGTCGCCGAATTGCGCCGCGTATTCACCGACAGCTTGCCGTTGGACAGCCTGCGGAGCGCTGCATGAAGGCCAATGCCCCGCAGCAGGTGGCGGACGCCGCCAACATCGTGCTCAACACCATCCGCCGCCCGGTGATCATGGTCGATCCCGACGGCTTCATCACTTTTGCCAACGCGGATGCCGAGGATTTCTTCCGCTCCAGCGCGACCATGCTTGCCCGCAACACGCTGTCCAAGCTGGTGCCCTTCGGAAGCCCGCTGCTGACGCTGGTCGACCAGGTGCGCGAGCGCCGTGCGCCGGTCAACGAATACCGCGTCGACGTCTCGTCGCCGCGCCTCGGCATCGAGAAGATGGTCGATCTCTATGTCGCTCCTGTGCCGGAGTTTCCGGGTTCCGTCGTCGTGATGTTCCAGGAACGGTCGATGGCCGACAAGATCGACCGCCAGATGACGCATCGCGGTGCTGCGCGCTCCGTCACCGGCCTGGCCGCCATGCTGGCGCACGAGATCAAGAACCCGCTCTCCGGCATCAGGGGCGCGGCCCAGTTGCTCGAACTCTCGGCTTCCGACGAGGACCGGGCGCTCACCCGCCTGATCACGGACGAAACCGACCGCATCGTCTCGCTGGTCGACCGTATGGAAGTGTTTTCCGACGAGCGGCCGATCGAGCGCTATCCCGTCAACATTCACGTCGTTCTCGACCACGTGAAGGCGATCGCTAAGAACGGTTTTGCTAGGCGAATCAAGATCTTGGAGGAATATGATCCATCACTGCCTCCGGTCTTCGCCAACCGTGACCAGCTGATCCAGGTCTTCCTCAACCTGGTCAAGAATGCTGCCGAAGCGATCGGATCGGATCCGCAGGGGGAGATCGTGCTGTCGACGGCTTTCCGTCCGGGCATCCGCGTTTCGGTGCCTGGAACGCAGGACCGCGTCTCGCTACCGCTGGAATTCTGCGTGCATGACAACGGTCCCGGCGTATCGGAAGACATCCTGCCGATCCTGTTTGATCCGTTCATCACCACCAAGCCGAATGGTTCCGGCCTCGGGCTCGCGCTGGTCGCCAAGATCGTCGGCGAGCATGGTGGCATCATCGAATGCGATTCGACCGCGCGGGGCACCACGTTCCGCGTCCTGATGCCGGCCTGGAAGGAGACTTCGCCCGGCTCAGGCGATGAAGCAGAAGGAGACCGCAAATGAGCGTTCGCGGCAATATTCTGGTCGCCGACGACGATGCGGCCATCCGCACCGTGCTCAACCAGGCGCTGTCGCGCGTCGGCCACGAGGTGCGCGTCACCTCGAACGCCTCGACCCTGTGGCGCTGGGTGGCGGCTGGCGAAGGCGATCTCGTCATCACCGATGTGGTGATGCCGGACGAAAACGCCTTCGACATGCTGCCGCGCATCAAGAAGGCGCGGCCCGAGCTGCCGGTCATCGTCATGAGCGCCCAGAACACCTTCATGACCGCCATCCGCGCCTCCGAGACGGGCGCCTACGAATATCTGCCGAAGCCATTCGACCTCACCGAGCTGCTCAACATCGTCAACCGGGCGCTATCCGAGCCGAAGCGGCCGAAGCTCGACGCCCGCGGGGAGGACCAGCCGGAAACGATGCCGCTGGTCGGCCGCTCCGCCGCCATGCAGGACATCTACCGCATGCTGGCGCGCATGATGCAGACCGATCTCACGGTCATGATCAGCGGCGAATCCGGCACCGGCAAGGAGCTGGTGGCGCGCGCGCTGCACGAATATGGCCGACGCCGCGGCGGCCCGTTCGTGGCCATCAACATGGCGGCGATTCCGCGCGACCTCATCGAATCGGAACTGTTCGGCCACGAGAAGGGCGCCTTTACCGGCGCGCAGAACCGTTCCAGCGGCCGCTTCGAGCAGGCCGAGGGCGGCACGCTGTTCCTCGACGAGATCGGCGATATGCCGATGGAAGCGCAGACCCGGCTGCTTCGCGTCCTGCAGCAGGGTGAATACACGACGGTCGGCGGACGCACGCCGATCAAGACCGACGTGCGCATCGTCGCGGCCACCAACAAGGACCTGCGCACGCTGATCAATCAGGGCCTCTTCCGCGAAGACCTGTTCTATCGCCTCAATGTTGTGCCGCTGAGGCTGCCGGCGCTGCGCGAGCGTTCCGAGGACATTCCCGACCTGGTGCGGCACTTCTTCAAGCAGGGCGCCAGCGAGGGCCTGCAGACCAAGCGGATTTCGTCCGGCGGCATCGAGCTCATGAAGCGCTATCCCTGGCCGGGCAATGTGCGCGAGCTGGAAAACCTGGTGCGCCGGCTGGCCGCCCTCTACTCGCAGGACGAGATTTCGTCGGAAATCATCGAGTCTGAGCTCAAGACCGGCGAGAGGCCAGTCGTGCCGGACGGCGGCGCGCTCATTCCCGACGATCTGTCGATCGGCCAGGCGGTCGAGCATTTCCTGCAGCGCTATTTCGCCTCCTTCGCCGGCGAATTACCCCCGTCGGGGCTTTACCAGCGCATTCTCGCCGAGGTCGAATATCCGCTGGTGCTGGCCTCGATGACGGCGACGCGCGGCAACCAGATCAAGGCGGCGGAGCTTTTGGGGCTCAACCGCAACACGCTGCGCAAGAAGATCCGCGAGCTTGGCGTCAACGTATACAAGTCGTCCAGGCAGCCATAGCGCAGCCTCGTGCTTGCAATAATTGGCGAATTGACGGGGGAAAGATTTCGTCCTCGGCCACACTTGTTGCATAATCGCCACAATGCGTTGCATACATCCGACGCAATGACCGACTCTGTACCGCGATATGGCAGCTGAGGCTCCGACCCTGAACCAACCGCTTTTCAGCCAGGCTGGCACACGTGACGGCCGACGGCTGCTGGCGCTGCCCGGCGTGGTGGCCATCGCCGGCGCGGTGATCACGGCGGCAATCTCGTTTGCTATCCTGGTCGGCGCAACGCCGATCGCGCCGACCGCCGACACGACCTGGGCCCTGGTCGCGGCCAATGCCGTCTTCGTTCTGTTCCTGATCGCGCTGATCGCCCGCGAGGTGCGCCGCATCGTCCTGGCGCGGCGCCACGGCAGGGCCGCCTCGCGGCTGCATGTGCGCATCGTCGCGATGTTCGCGCTGGTTGCCGCAATCCCGGCCATCATGGTGGCGATCATCGCGTCGATCACGCTCGACATCGGCCTTGACCGCTGGTTCGAGATCCGCACCAAGACGATCGTCAACTCGTCGTTGTCGATCGCCGACGCCTATGTGCAGGAGAACGCGCGCAACCTGCAGGGCACGACATTGTCGATGGCATACGATCTCGATGCCTCGCGCACGCTCTACGGCCTCGACCGTAGTGGTTTCCTCGATCTGTTGAACAAGGAAGCCGTTGGCCGCGGACTGGCGCACGCCGCCCTGATCAATCCTGACGGCTCGTTCGTCATGAAAGCCAAGACCGACGCCGACTTCGCCATGCCTGAACCGCCGGCGGGCGCCGTCGACACCGCGGCGGCCGGCAAGCCGGTGCTGATCGAGCCGCGCACCCGCAACATCATGGGCGCCATCATCAAGCTGCGCGAGATCGAAGGGCTTTACCTCTATACGATCCGGCTGGTCGATCCCGACGTCATCAAGGCGCGCCAGATCGTCAAGGGCAACACCGATGAATACCGCAATCTGGAGGACAACCGGCGGACCTCGCAGGTCGCCTTTGCATTGCCTTACCTGTCGCTCACGCTGATCATTATCCTGTCGGCGATCTGGACCGGCATCGCCGTTGCCGACCGGATCGTGCGGCCGATCCGTCAGCTGATCGGCGCCGCCGACGAGGTGGCCACCGGCAATCTCGATGTCGCCGTGCCCGTGCGCCAATCCGACGGCGATGTCGCCTCGCTCGGCGAGACCTTCAACAACATGATCCTCGAGCTCAAATCGCAGCGCAACGAGCTCCTTTCGGCCAAGGATCTGATCGACGAGCGCCGGCGCTTCTCGGAGGCGGTGCTGGCCGGCGTCACCGCCGGTGTCATCGGCGTCGACCCCTACGGCATCATCACCATCGTCAATCGCTCGGCCGAAACCATGTTGGCGATTTCGGCAAGTGCGACGCTCGGCCAGAACCTTTCGGCGGTCCTGCCCCTTGTCGGCCGGGTCTTCGAGATCGGACGCCAGTCGGGCAAGCCGGTCTACCGCGAGCAGGTAACCTTCTTCCGCGCCGGCCTGGAGCGCACCTTCAACGTCCAGGTCACCGTCGAGTCCAGCGACGACGGCGAGGAAGAGAAATCCTACGTGGTCACGGTCGACGACATCACCGATCTCGTCCAGGCGCAGCGCTCTTCGGCCTGGGCGGATGTGGCGCGGCGAATCGCGCATGAGATCAAGAACCCGCTGACGCCGATCCAGCTCTCGGCCGAGCGCATCAGGCGCCGCTACGGCAAGGTCATCACCGAGGATCGCGAGGTCTTCGACCAGTGCACCGATGCCATCATCCGCCAGGTCGAGGACATCGGCCGCATGGTCGACGAATTCTCGGCCTTCGCCCGCATGCCGAAGCCGGAGATGAAGGCGATCGATCTGCGCGAGTCGCTGCG
>NZ_RZRY01000385.1:0-6101 GCF_003998035.1 Mesorhizobium sp. M2A.F.Ca.ET.039.01.1.1
GCCCGACCTATGCGCAGGAAATCCGCTCGCCGTTGTGATGGCCCAGGCCGCCTGCAGACCGGCCTTGAGGAAGCCAACGCCACCATAATATTCAACGCCGTCGAGCTGCATGGCCACGGCCGGCAGGCCGAGCTCGCCGAAGATTCCAGCCCCGAACTGCCCCTGGAAGGCGAGGTTGTGCACGGTGATCAGCGACGGCAGGCCGACGGCCTTGCCGTAGCGCATATAGGCAAGCGTCATCGCCGACTGCCAGTCATGGGCATGAACGATGTCCGGCTGGTAACCAGAGATCGCGCCGCCGGCAATGTCGCCGCCGACCTGGCTCAGCGCCGCGAAGCGCCGCCAATTGTCCGGCCAGTCGGCGCCGGATGCGGTGCCGTAAGGGCCGCCCTGGCGATCGAAGAGATGCGGCGCGTCCAAAACGAAGAGATCGAGGTCGCCGATCTTGACGGCATGGATCGAAGCCTTGCCGCCCTGCAGCAACGGATACTGGTACACGGGTTTCTTCTTTGCGAAGGCAGCCATCACGACAGGATAGCCGGGAACCAGCGTGCGCATCGCCACGCCCTTCCCGGCCAGCGCGATCGGCAGGGCGCCGGTCACGTCGGCAAGCCCGCCGGTCTTGATCAGCGGGAAGATTTCGGGCGTGACCGACAGAACCTGCATGCGCTCCACATTCCGATCTCAACGTGACAGGTCAAAGTGACAATCTGTTGATCAAGCCGTCAACCCGATAGGGTTGATCGGCAGGTCGACAGCTTATTGATCGACCCCTATGGGGTCGACAACTTGTTGATCATGTCCTGCGTGATCAGGCAGATGCCCTTTTCCGATACGCGAAAACGCTTGGCGTCGAGGGCCGGATCCTCGCCGACCACCAGCCCCTCGGGGATCTGCACGCCATGGTCGATGACGACGCGCTTGAGGCGCGCGTTGCGGCCGACAGTCACGTCGGGCAGCATCACCACCTCCTCCAGCTTCGAATACGAATTAATGCGCGCGCCGGTGAAGATCAGGCTGCGGCGCAGCGAGGCGCCGGAGACGATGCAGTCGCCGGACACCAGCGAGGAGATCGCCTCGCCGCGGCGGCCATCCTCGTCATGCACGAACTTTGCCGGCGGCTTCAATTCCGCATAGGTCCAGATCGGCCAGTCGCGGTCATAAAGGTCGAGCTCGGGCGTGATATCAGTCAGGTCGATATTGGCTTCCCAATAGGCATCGACGGTTCCGACGTCTCGCCAGTAGGGCTCGGACTCATGCGAGGAGCGCACGCAGGATTTGGCGAAGCGGTGGGCGATCGCCTTACCGTGCTGGACGATATAGGGGATGATGTCCTTGCCGAAGTCGCGGCTGGAGCCGGGCTCGGCGGCGTCGCGGCGCAGCTGCTCCATCAGGAACTTGGTCTTGAAAACATAGATGCCCATCGAGGCGAGCGCGAATTCCGGCTTGTCCGGAATGCCCGGCGGATCGGCAGGCTTTTCGACGAAGGCGATGATGTTGTCCTTGGCATCGACATGCATGACGCCGAAGCCGGTCGCCTCCAGGCGCGGCACTTCCAGGCAGCCGACGGTGACGTCGGCCCCGGCATCGACATGCTGGCGCAGCATAAGTTCGTAGTCCATCTTGTAGATGTGGTCGCCGGCGAGGATGACCATGTATTCCGGCCCATAGGCCTCGATGATGTCGATGTTCTGGTAGACGGCGTCGGCAGTGCCTTCATACCATTGCGTTTCCGAAACGCGCTGCGACGCCGGCAGGATGTCGAAGCTCTCGTTTCGCTCTGGACGCAGGAAGTTCCAGCCGCGCTGCAGGTGGCGGATCAGCGAATGCGCCTTGTACTGGGTGGCGACGCCGAGGCGGCGGATGCCTGAGTTCAGCGCATTGGAGAGGGCGAAATCGATGATGCGCGTCTTGCCGCCGAAATAGACGGCGGGTTTGGCGCGCCGATCGGTCAGTTCCTTGAGGCGGCTGCCGCGGCCGCCGGCCAGCACATAGGCCATGGCGTCGCGCGCCAGCGGCTGGGTTCTTTTGATCTCTGCCATTTTGTTACCCTCCCAAACAAGCTGCCCGGACCGTTGCAAGGGCAGGATGAGACATCATCTGCTTCAGTCCGTGACGAATTCCAGCATGATCGTCGACAGCGGCGGCAGCAGCATCGTCGCCGATACGCCGCCCCCTTCCCCGCTCGCCTCGATCATGCCGCCATTGCCCATGCCGGAGCCGCCATAGTCGGCGGCATCCGTATTGATGATTTCGCGCCACTTTCCCGCCTTCGGCAGCGGCACGCGATAGTTCTCGCGCGGCACCGGCGTGAAATTGGAGATGACGGCGACCGGGTTGCCGTCCGGCGCGTTGCGCAGCCAGGCGAAGACCGAATTGTCGCGGTCGTCGACGATCAGCCAGGAAAAGCCCTCCGGCTCGCAGTCGCGCGCATGCAGGGCCGGGCGCGAACGGTAGAGGTAGTTCAGGTCGCGCACGGTCTGCCAGACGCCGCGATGCGGCGCGAATTCGAGCAGGTTCCAGTCGAGCGCGCGCGCCTCGCTCCACTCGCGGCGCTGGGCGAATTCCTGGCCCATGAACAGGAGCTTCTTGCCGGGATAGCCCCACATGAAGGCGTAATAGGCGCGCAGCGTCGCAAACTTCTGCCAGTCGTCGCCGGCCATCTTGTGGAGCAGCGTGCCTTTGCCGTGCACGACCTCGTCATGCGAGAGCGGCAGCACGAAGTTTTCCGAGAACGCGTAGACCAGGCCGAAGGTGATGTCGTTGTGGTGATGCTTGCGGAAGATCGGCTCCTTGGAAAGGTACTCCAGCGTGTCATGCATGAAGCCCATATTCCACTTGAAGCCGAAGCCGAGCCCGCCCTCATGCACGGGACGCGACACTTTCGGCCATGAGGTCGATTCCTCGGCGATCGTCATCACGCCGGGGTGGTGGCCGTAGAGCTCCTTGTTCATCTTCTGCAGGAAGCTGACGGCATGCAGGTTCTCGCGCCCGCCCTTCTCATTGGGGATCCATTCGCCCGCCTTGCGCGAATAATCGAGGTAGAGCATCGAGGCGACCGCATCGACGCGCAATCCGTCGACATGGTATTTCTCGGCCCAGAACAGCGCGTTGTTGACGAGGAACGACACCACCTCGCGGCGGCCGAAATTGTAGATCGCGGTGTTCCAATCCGGGTGAAAACCCTGTCGCGGATCGGCATGCTCGTAGAGCGCGGTGCCGTCGAATTGCGCCAGCCCGTGCTCGTCGACCGGGAAATGCGCCGGCACCCAGTCAAGAATGACGCCGATGCCGGCGCGATGCGCGCCGTCGACGAAGCGGGCGAAGCCGTCGGGGTCGCCGAAACGGGCCGTCGGCGCGTAAAGGCCGGTGGTCTGGTAACCCCAGGACGGATCGTAAGGATGCTCCGAGATCGGCAGGAACTCGATATGGGTGAAGCCGGTGTCGACCACGTAAGGGATCAGCCGCGCGGCGAGCTCGTCCCAGGAGAGGAACGTTCCGTCGTCGCGGCGCTGCCAGGAGCCGGCATGGACCTCGTAGATCGAGATCGCCTCGCGCCGGGGATCGGCCTTGCGCCAGTAGCCGCGATGCGCCTCGTCGCCCCACTGATGCGCCATCGGCGGCGCCGTCACCGAGGCGGTCGCCGGGCGCAGTTCCGATTCGAAGGCGAACGGGTCGGCCTTGAGCGGCAGGCGCACGCCGTCCGGTCCGATGATCTCGAACTTGTAGGGCTGGCCCGCGGCGAGATCGGGGATGAACAATTCCCAGATGCCGGTGTCCTTGCGGTCGCGCATGGTGTGGCGGCGCCCGTCCCAGTCGTTGAAGGCGCCGACCACGGAGACGCGCCTGGCATTGGGCGCCCAGACCGCGAAATGCACGCCGGTGGCGCCCTCATGATCGATGATGTGGGCGCCGAGCTTATCAAAGAGCCTAAGATGCGAGCCTTCGGCCATGTAATAGTCGTCCATCGGTCCCAGAACCGGGCCGAAGGAATAGGGATCGGTCAACCACCAGTCGCCGCCGGCATTCCTGGCGTGATAGCGCAGCGGCTGGCGCTTGCGGATCGAGACCTTGCCCTCGAAGAAGCCGGCATCGTCGCGGCGCGAGAGCTCGCCGGCCTCCTTGCCGGTCAGCGTATAGGCGGTGACGAATTCGGCGTTGGGCACGAAGCAGCGGGCGACGAAGCCCTTGCCGGCCTCCTGCACGCCCAGAACCGCGAAAGGATCGCCATGCGTCCCGGCGACAATCGCCGCGACATCGCCGGCAGGCGCCAGTCCGTCCGGCCCGCTTGTCGCAGCGGTCGCGCGCGGCTTCCTCATCAAGCGGTCGCCCTCCCCGGGCATCTTGTTCTGGCGCATGCCTTGGTGCGGCACGCGCCGTTCTTTGTCTTGGCGCATGTCGCGATCCCAAAACCGCTACGCACTTTTGGGCGGCATGCACTAACTTAGTCTTGATACATGCCGTGATTTGGGCGGCATGCACCGGGCCACATTCCTGGTGGCTCATGCAATCATATCAGACGGGCACGTTCCAGATGTCTTTCGCATATTGGCGGATCGTGCGGTCGGACGAGAACCAGCCGACGCGGGCGACGTTGCGGATTGCGCGCGCGTGCCAGTCGGGGCTGTTGCGCCAGACGGCGTCGACCTCGCGCTGGCAGGCGGCGTAGGAATCGAAGTCGGCCGCCACCATGAACCAGTCGCTCTGGTAGAGGCCGTTCATCAGGTCGCGATAGCGGCCGGGATCGTCGGGCGAGAAGACGCCGGAGGAAATGGCGGACACCGCCTGCGACAGCTCGGGCGAGGCCTCGATCACTTCGCGCGGGTTGTAGCCATTGTTGCGCCGCTCGGCGACTTCGGCGGTGGTGAGGCCGAAGATGAAGATGTTGTCGTCGCCGACATGTTCCTTGATCTCGACATTGGCTCCGTCGAGCGTGCCGATGGTCAGCGCGCCGTTGAGCGCGAACTTCATGTTGCCGGTTCCCGATGCCTCCATGCCGGCGGTCGAGATCTGCTCGGAGAGGTCGGCGGCCGGCATCATCACCTCGGCCAGGCTGACATTGTAGTTCGGCACGAAGACAACTTTCAGCAGGCCGCGCACCGACGGATCGCCGTTGATGACCTTCGCGACGTCGTTGGCCAGTTTGATGATCAGCTTGGCGTTGTGGTAGCTCGGCGCCGCCTTGCCGCCGAAGAACTTCACGCGCGGCATCCAGTCCCGCTCGGGATGCGAGCGGATCTGGTCGTAGAGCGCGATCGCCTCCAGGATGTTGAGCAGCTGGCGCTTGTATTCGTGGATGCGCTTGACCTGGATGTCGAACAGCGCCGACGGGTCGAGCCTGATGCCGAGACGGTCGGCTACGAGCTTGGCGAGCCGCGCCTTGTTCTGGCGCTTCACGGCGGCGAATTTCTCGCGGAAGGCGGCATCGTCGGCCAAGGGGTCGAGATCCTTGATCCTCTCAATATCGTCCATGAAGCGGTCGCCGATGGCCTCGCGGGCAAGCGCGGTGAGGCCAGGATTGCACTGGATCAGCCAGCGTCTCGGCGTGATGCCGTTGGTCTTGTTGTTGATGCGATCGGGATAGAGCTTGTGGAGATCGGCGAACACCGTCTCCTTCATCAGTTCGGTGTGCAGCGCCGAGACGCCGTTGATCGAATGCGAGCCGACAAAGGCCAGGTTGCCCATGCGCACGCGGCGGTCGCCATTTTCCTGGATCAGCGAGATGCGTGCGATCTGGTCGCCCGAGAATTTTCCGGTGGCCCGAGCCTCCAGCAGCACCTGGGCATTGATGGCGTAGACGATCTGCATGTGGCGCGGCAAAAGCCGCTCGAACAGCGGCACCGGCCAGCTTTCAAGCGCCTCGGGCAGCAGCGTGTGGTTGGTGTAGCCGAAGGTGCGCTTGGTGATGTCCCAGGCAAGGTCGAAATCCATGCCATGGACGTCCATCAGCAGCCGCATCAGCTCCGGCACCGCCACCGCGGGATGCGTGTCGTTGAGATGGATCGCCGCCTTGTCGGGCAAAGACTTCAAGTCGCCATATTGGCTGAGGTGGCGCTGGACGATGTCCTGCAGCGAAGCGGTCGAGAAGAAATATTCCTGCC
>NZ_RZRY01000386.1:0-6094 GCF_003998035.1 Mesorhizobium sp. M2A.F.Ca.ET.039.01.1.1
GGAAAACGATACCGCGTTCCGGATGGGGATTTTTTACCGGCTCTCCATAGACGGAAACGATGCCGGCAGCTGGCTTGATTGTCCCGCCAAGGCCCCGAGGAGGGTTGATTTCCCGCAGCCGGATGGCCCCCAGAAGACAGACGAATTCGCCGTGACCGATGCTTCGCATAGCATTGTAGCCGACCGAGATCAGCGTGACCGCGGCCGGCACTTCGCGCTTTCGCAGAAATGATCGGTGAAGGTAGCGCCGCATCCGGCCAGGCAGCTGAAGGCGAGGATCATCCATGGATTGTAAAATCCCAGCCCGACGAGAGCGGTCAGCGTGATCGATGACAAAGCTATTACGCATCAGCCGATCACCATGACATAGCGGCGGCTGAAATTGTCGGCGATGGCCCCGGCGAAGATCGACAGAATGAATACGGGCAGCGTCGTGGAGGTCTGCACCAGGGTGACCATCAGGTCCGAGGTCGAGATGGTCGCCATCAGCCAGCTGACCGCAAAGGTCTGGAACAGCCATGCTCGACACCTGTGCGGCAAGCCAGATTACACGAAAGGACGGATTCTCAAGCGGAGCGAATGTCGCCGACGAAACCGAAGCCGCGTCCGCGCGCCACCCTGCTCATTGGGCGAGTCCCTCTCCGTTTGTGTATACGTTTAGTTGGAGATTCCTCCTTTGCAGGACTTGCCTCTGGAGAGTGGCAGGATCAGGGCATTATAGGTGCCGAGCCGAAGTAATTTTCGATGGCTGCGTCAAAGCCAAAACGAAATCGTCCTGCTGGAAACACCTGCCCATCCATCGCCAAAGCGCCTTTGCACCCGAATCGATCATTCTACTGGAAGTTTTGAGCGGCGGCGATGTGTCTATTCATGCGCGTATGGCGCGCGCCGCTTTGAGAAGACCCTATTGATGGGTAGAACGCAACTTTCATTGCGTTCTGTGGCTGGCTTCATTAATCAAACTGAATTTTGCATAGCCATCAAAATCAGGAGCATTCCGTGACAGAAGAAATCGAGAACAATAGTGATGCCCTCATCGAGCTTACCGCCGACGTCGTATCGGCTTACGTGTCGAACAATCCGGTTCCCGTGGGCGATCTTCCGGGCCTGATCGACCAGGTGCATGCCGCCTTAAAAGGCACGATCGGTGGCCCGGTCGTGAAGCCTGAGGAGCTCAAGCCTGCCGTTCCCATCAGGAAATCGGTCACCCCCGACTACATCATCAGCCTGGAGGACGGAAAAAAATTCAAGTCGCTGAAGCGGCATCTCGCGACCCATTATGGCCTGACGCCTGAAGAATACCGCGCCAAGTGGGGCCTGCCGGCAGACTATCCGATGGTCGCCCCGAGCTATGCCGCGACGCGCTCGGCTTTAGCCAAGACCATGGGCCTGGGTAGAAAGCCTAATCAGACCGAACAGGCAGCCCCTGCAAAGAGGACCCGTAAGAACGGCGCGGCCTGAGCGTTATTCCGGCACGCTGACTTGAAAGGCGGGGAGAACCCGCCTTTCGTCGCATTCGCGCTAGGTAGCAACTTGCGCACGGCATGCTCGATTTATGTTCCCGTACGATTTCGTCTGCGGGGGGAAGGGATGGGCCACCGCTGAGCGGCTGCCCCCATGCGCAAGAGGCCGTCAGCTCACTTTACTTTGCTGAGATTGCCGGCTGAGGATTTCCCGGTGCGGCGGTCCTGCTCGATCTCGTAATTAACCTTTTGCCCGTCAGCGAGAGTCGAAAGCCCCGAACGCTCCACAGCGGAAATGTGGACAAAAACGTCCGGGCCAACCGCATCGGGCTGAATAAAGCCGTAACCCTTCGTGCTGTTGAACCACTTCACAGTGCCAGTTGCCATGCATTTTTCCTTTGTATCAGTTGCAGTGTTGGTTTGCCCAAGCCAGTTAACATTCTGACTTGGGGATAGGCGCAGCAAAAACGAGAAATCGCAAGGCCCTTGGATTGCCAGGAGGAAAATCACCTGCACGATACCGGCCGTAAACGCGCAACAACTGCTTTGTCCCTTATGGCTGCAACGGCCGTTGCGGGCGCCGACGATCAGGTCTTAGTCGCCCTTGAACATGATCGCCAGCGCGAAGGCGCCGAGAGCCGCTTCAGCCGCCTGGTGCGCGGCCTCGACCGGCTTCAGCCCCTTGGCGACCTTGCGCGACACCAGATGGGCGACGACCTCAGAGAAGGCGATGGAAAAGTGAGATGGATCCCTAAGCCGGCGTCGTCCAGCCCGGAGAGGTTAGCAGGCCTCACAAACATGCCTCAGTTGTGAGCGCACTTGGGCGGGCTTTCGGCGGGCGTCTCTGTGTGAGTTGTCGACAAACAGGCCGACCAACTAAAGCCCCCTGCTCGGCACTCGATGTAACAGGATCATGACGCTTTATTTAGTCGAACGTTAAGGGTCCAAGCCATAGGTTCCGCGTCGAGTGGAGCGCAGGATCAGACAAGGCGCGCGACCGCACCGCGGCAGACCGTCGGATCTGCGGGCTCGCCTAGATGCCGGACGCTCCGGCCAACCGGAGCTACGCTCCTCAGATTGCTTGTTGACCGGTCGAGGTTTTTCGCCTTCGACCCGATTTGGACCCGCGGCAGAACCGGCGAGATGCGAGGATGATTGCGGCTCTCAGAGACGTTTTTTTGCAGAAGGTGAGTGCACACCCGATGGTGGGGCTTGAGCAGACCGCCCCCGACACGGTCGACGCTCCAGGAGGGCATAGCGTAGCGGCCCAAACGGAGTCCGACGACGTGCGGCTCATCCTGCGCCGGTGGCAATCCGCCTGCGGCACAGGTCCCCTCCCGCCCTATGAGGAAATTGCGCTAGGCAGCGTTGGCCGCTTCTCAGAAGAGATCGCTGTGGTCCGTCGTTTGGGCGACGAGCCGCCCTTCCTTTTGCGCTGCGGCCGGCGCTTCCGCGCCATCGTGGGCTTTGCGGAGTCCGCGCGCAGCCTCGATGAGCTGCCGTATGCCTTCAATCTGGCAATCGCCTCCGCCCTCGACAACGCCTCCTCGGCAGGCGAGCCCCGGCTCAAGGTTTGCCACTGGGTCGTTGACGGCAAGGTCTCCACCATCGAGATCGTCGCGCTGCCATTGTCGTGCCGCTGGCCGGGCGAATACTTCCTTCTATTCCTTCGGCCGCGCGCCAGCCAGTTCGAGCTTGCCAGTCTGCTCATCAACTCCACTCAGGAAGGCGTTATCGGGCTGAGCCCGATCGATCGTGGGCATGGCGCAATTTCTGACTTCTGCATACTGAGCATCAACGAGGCCGCGGCGGGCTTCCTCGGAGCGACCGTCGACAGCCTCCAGTCCACCCTGCTATCGGACGCGCTGACCCAAGTCGGCATTCCAGAGGTACCCCAGGAACTGCTGCGCGCGGGTTCAGGGGGGCGCCTATCGAGCTTCGAGCTCGCCTATTGGCTGGGACAGCAGGGGATCGCTCTCAAGGTCGGTGTCGACATCGCCGGCGGCGTGCTGGTGGTCACTCTCACCGACATTCGCGACCTGAAGGCGCGGGAGACTCTCTTCCGCTCTCTTTTCGACGACAATCCGGTTCCGATGTTCGTGCGCAGCCAGTCGACCGGCAACTTTCTCAACGTCAATGAAGCGGCGCTGCGTCTCTACGGCTACAGCCGCAGCGACTTCCTGGACCGCAGCCTTGCCGAAATCCGCGTGGATGGGACCACCATCCGCGAAAGCGACGGTCGCGAAATGGTGCTTCGGCACCGCACCGCCGACGGTCGCGAACTCGATGTGATCGAGTACACAAGCGAAACCCTCGTAGATCATCAGGTGGCAATACTATCGACAATCGTGGACATTACGGAGCGCAAGCGCGCCGAAGCCCATATCACTTACCTCGCTCATCATGATCCATTGACGGGACTGGCCAATCGAACGGTTTTCACGCGCGAGCTGGAGCGGGCGGTGGTCAGCCTCAAGCAGGACGGACGGCGGTTCGGCGTGGTGCTGATCGACCTCGACAATTTCAAGACAGTCAACGACACGCTCGGACACGCGGCAGGCGACGCACTCCTCATAGAGGTGACCGCCCGGCTGAAAGAACTGGTGCGCAAAACCGACGTGGTGGCCAGGCTCGGCGGCGACGAATTTGCGATCCTGGTGCCGGCCGTCGAATGCCGCTCCGACGTTGAGGAGCTCGGCCAGCGCGTCATCCGTGATCTTACCGCTATACGGAAGGTCGACGGCGCCGAGATAGTGATCGGCGCGAGTATCGGCGCAGCGCTGGTCCCAGACGACGCCGCTGACATCGACAGCCTGCTGAAATGCGCCGATCTCGCCCTGTACCGCGCGAAGCAATCGGACAAGGGCACCTTCCGCTGGTTCGAGGCCGGGATGGACATGCGCCAGCGCGAGCGGCGTGCGCTGGAGATAGAGTTGCGCGGCGCCGAAATCGACCGCGAGTTCGAGTTGCATTACCAGCCCATCATCCGGACGCAAACCGGAAAGCTGCGCGGGTTCGAGGCCCTGCTGCGCTGGCACAATCCGCGCCGGGGCATGGTGTCGCCCGCGGATTTCATTCCGATCGCGGAGGAAACCGGCAAGCTCGACGAGCTCGGCCGCTGGGCGCTTGCGGTGGCATGCCGAGAGGCGGCAACCTGGCCGCGAGAGCTGGTGCTGTCCGTCAACGTCTCGCCGGTGCAGTTCCGCAAAGGGGACCTCGTCGAAACGGTCGGGTTGGCCCTGGCCGGAAGCGGGCTGGAGCCGCACCAGCTTGAGATCGAGATCACCGAGTCGGTGCTGCTGTCGGCCAGCAGCACCAACCTCGCCATCCTCAACCAGCTTCGCTTGATGGGCGTGCGCATTGCACTCGACGATTTTGGCACTGGCTACTCCAGCCTGAGCTATCTCAGGCAGTTTCCGTTCAACCGTCTCAAAATAGACCGATCGTTTGTCCGCGAGATCGGCCGGTGTCCAGAGTCGCTCGCCATCGTCCGTGCCGTCATAGGACTCGGCGCCAGCCTCGGCATCGATACAACGGCCGAAGGTGTGGAGACGGTCGCGCAGTTGGAGGCATTGTGCGCCGAGAAATGCGGCGAGTTGCAGGGCTTCCTGTTCAGCCCGCCTGTTGCCAGCGAGAGTGTCCCCGCCATCATCGGCACGTATTTCGAGGAGGCATCGCGTCTCGCATAACGCGCTCGCCGACCTGCGCCGTCAGCGTCGAAAGGTCACAAAGGACGCCATTCCGCGCAGAATGACGCCGCCCGACCCTCGCCGTTCCGGCGAGTCCTGATGCGCGGGGGGTCGCGGCCTACAAGCGGGGAGAGATAGGCCCTCACCGAACGCGCCAACGTGCTCATCCGGGCGCTCGGCCGTTCGCCCGTTGCCGATCCGGCGACGGGTCTTTCAGCCGAGGAGCTGGCGGGCTGTGTCATGCGGACCCTGGCTCTGCCCGAGATCGCGTCATTGCGCCCAGCGCTTCTGGCCGAGTTCCCCGTTTACGCCGCCCTCGCGGATGAGAGCGAGGAAACGGCGACCGCTGGCATCGCGGACGCGCTGACCTTGACCGCCGAGGGTCGCCCGGTCGTCATCATCGAGCGACATTAACCCAGATCGCCAGACACTCGATCACTATCGCTGGCAAGTTCGCGCCTATCTCGACATGACCGGCGCCGAGCGCGGATTGATCGTGCTGATGACGATCCGTGCCATCATCACCGTTTCGCCCTTGGCCCAGCCAATGGCGGCCTGAAACGGGGGGAGATTCATGGCGTCACGCAACCGCTCCAGGCAGGAAGCTGCTTCTGCGGTCGCCAGCAGTAGGTCGGGCGCGCGGGGTCAGGACAAGATGGGGTGGTTGCCGCCCTCCCTAGACGGCATCGCAGTGTGCCAGAGTCGTGATCCTTTAAGGATCACGCAGCAGAGAGGACGGAAGGTTACAATGATCGGGGTAGACCTGGCAAAGAACGTTTTCCAGCTTCATGGCGCATCGATGACGGGCGAAGTGCTGTTCCGTAAGAAGTTGTCGCGCGGCCAGTTTTTCCGTTTCATGGAGAGCCAGCCAGCCGCGAAGAAAACTCATGGCTCGCCAAGCCGCTCGAAGACTGGCGCGTCGCCGGTTCCTTGCCGCATAGG
>NZ_RZRY01000387.1:0-6068 GCF_003998035.1 Mesorhizobium sp. M2A.F.Ca.ET.039.01.1.1
CGTCTCGATATTGTGCAATCCGGCCTGGGCCGCGCCGACCTGATCGGTCCCCGCCCCGATCAGCTCGTGCCCGCTCACCAGCCGCCCGGCACCGGCAAGGCCGCCGCCACGAAGCGCCCGGTGCGCCCGATCGGCAGAGGACAGAGATTCACCACCAAGGGCGTGCCCTTTCCAAAGAAGTGTCCCAGAACGCTCCATCTGCATAGCTGATCTGCCGAGTGGCGATCCGACCCACAAGCAGATCCGATTTCGCCGGCAGCGTGGCGCCCGCATGTCGGCCATAGAGACGGCTGTTTCTGCTTCCTGAAAGCGGACGACGCGGTGAGGAATGGACAAATCGAAGTTGCGCCATTTGTGGAAATTCGAGGCGAGGTCGGCCAACGTCTGCAATCGAAGGCAGGGCCGGACATCCCCCTCATTCGGGAGGCCCGTCCTGAGCAAGCGTTGGCGAAATGCTCTGCATCGGCCGTGCCCCTAGGCCTCATCCGCGATCCATGCGAGCGAAGCTCCATGCGGGTCGGTCCAGGCGACAGGAGTGCGGTTCACAGAGAGGAGGAAGCGCCCGGGTGGCCAGCTTGTTCCTGCGCGCGTGGCGATGGACGGGAATGCGCGGGGGAACTCGTTCGATACCCAATATGGAGCGTGACGCATCGCCTGCCCGGCGAAAGCCTCCCTGTCTGCGGGCTCGGAGATGTAGTCGAGGACGGCCGTGTGAAAGACGACAAGGGTGGCGTCCTTTGGGGCTTCGCTGCAGAGCCGAGCGAACTCGCTCCCGCGCAAGTCGCCCTTCACGATCCGTGGCTTGACCGTGGCAGCGATCTTCACTGCCGCCTGCAGAATGGCAAGCCGCTCCGTCTGCTCCGGCCAGACCAGTGTCTCAAGCTATGCGACTTGCGCAGGATCTGAAGCATCGATTGGACTGAGGTCCAGCCCCGCTCGCCAGACGACGTGCGGCGCGGCCGTCGGCAATGGGGTCGTCTCGCTGACGGAGCAACGCAAGATAGGCGGCTCCGAGGCCATCGAGGGTGGGCGGATCGCCTTGCGGCCGTAGTCGTAGCCATAGAGGTCGGGCATGAGGCAGAGCCCGGCGGAGGTTCCGACCTCGAGGAGCGCCAGCGGCTGCGGCAATCGCGCTAGGACGGGGAGCAGCGAGGCGCACCTTCCTGGTTCGTTGGTTTGTGTCGAACGCTCGAGCATCAGCGAACGGACAGCGTCGGGGTGGGCCAGGAGCACCTGACGAAACTCGGTCCAGCCCTTCGGTGTGCCGAACAGGTGACGCACCGCCGCAAGCAGAAGGTTCGGTTGCCTTTTCGTGTCCGGGAGGGTCGATAGGAAGCCGAGTGTCTCCCGGTCTCCATCAACCGCAGGAGCCAACGCCTCGTAGAGCGGCGAACGGCCGTGGGCTTCCGTATCGGCGAAGTGAACATACCGGGCTGAGATCTCAGCCAAGCCCTCCTCATCCATGTCCGGTGATCCCTCGACTACGACTTCTGGTCACAGTACACGATCTTCGGGTGTGATGGCAGTCAAACAAGCGATGCCTCGGAGCACCGGCCGACGGAGGGCCAGTGTGATTCCAGGGGCTGCCGCTATGTCGTGTTTTCCTGAGAAGTGTTAATAAGCTTCCGCTGGATTGCCCGGCGTGACGGCGATACGCGCGACCTGAATGGCCATGTTAATGTCCATTCTTGATCAAGGGAGGATGGCGCCATGGAAACCGCAGAACTACGATATAATTGGGCCGATCCCGACGTCTACGAGACATTCATAGGGCGCTGGAGCGAACATCTGGCAAGCCCATTTCTTACCCGTGCCAATGTTGCTCCGGGCAGTCGCGTGCTCGATGTAGCATGTGGGACGGGTGTGTTGTCGAAAGCACTGGCCGAGGCGGGAGCGCATGTGATCGGTGTTGACGCATCGGAGGGATACCTGGACGGAGCCCGCCGTCGACGATCCCACCCCAATATCGCATATGAACACGGCGATGTCCGGCAACTGCGGTTCGACGCCAATTCTTTCGATGCGGCAGTTTCCACCCTGGCCCTGGACGTTATCCCGGAAATTGAACAGGTAGTTGCCGAGATGAAGCGCGTGACCCGTCCAGGCGGCGTGGTCGCGTCCGCCGTTACTCAGTTCTTTGGTGGCATGCCCGCATTCGATCTCGTCATTAACACCGGCGCCGTGCTTGAGGCCGACTTCGCAAGGCTGAGATCCATGCGGGCGGGGCGTCAGCTCTTCTGGCCTGATGGTCAGGCAACGCTGTGGCGGAAGATCGGCCTCGTCGACGTGACCGAGATTCCCATTGTCGTGGATTGCGAGTATGCGTCCTTCGCCGATTATTGGGCCACGTTCACCGACGGCCCAGGCAGCACCACACCCACATTGATGGCTCTTTCTGGCGACGCCCGCGGTTCGATCGAACAGCATGTTCGTGCTGGGTATCTGGTTGGCTTGCCCGATGGACCCCGGTCATTTCCTATGATGTTCCGTATGGTGCGTGGCTTGGTCCCAGCGTAACACTGGAGAGCATGCATTGGGGCCTCCGCCGGCCGCGTGTACGCAGTTCTAAGACCTACCCGAGGGTTGATCATCAGCTATCGTTCCTCGGCAGCCAAAAGTGCCAGGCCGCTTCCGGCCCCATTCAGGTCATTCAAAAAAATGGATCGCGAATGGCTATGGGCCCACCTGGGAGCGCACCTTCTCGCTGCATGACGGCGGCGAAGAAGCCATCGGTATCGTTGCGCGCGGGCGTCAGCGACAGGTAGTCCGGATGAGATGAGTTCGCCAGTTGCGGCGCGGCCTCGTTCAGCGGCACCACACGAAAAGCGGGATGTGCCGCAAGGAACGCTGCCACCTGGTCCTCATTCTCCTCGGACAGCATAGAGCATGTCGCGTAGGCCAGCCGTCCACCGGGTTTCACCAGGCGCGCCGCGCTCGCCAGGATCCGGGCCTGCAACGACACGAGCTTGTCCAGACCCTGTTCCTCCGGCGCGCGCCAGCGCGCATCGGGATTGCGTCGCCATGTGCCGGTGCCGCTGCATGGCGCGTCCACCAGCACGCGATCGAAACCACCTTTGTGGCGCTTGATCCACCGATCCGTTTCGCCGGCCAGGAGCCGCGTCTCGATATTGTGCAATCCGGCCTGGGCCGCGCCGACCTGATCGGTCCCCGCCCCGACCAGCTCGTGCCTGCCCACCAGCCGCCCGGCACCGGCAAGGCCGCCGCCACGAAGCGCCCCGTGCGCTCGATCGGCAGAGGACAGCGATTCACCACCAAGGGCGTGCCCTTTCCAAAGAACTGAGCCGTAACGCTCATCAGCATAGCTGATTTGCCGGGTGGCGATCCGAGCCACAAGCAGATCCGATTTCGCAGGCAGCTTGGCGCCCCAACGCAGTCGTTTGAGAACGACTCGGCGAATGACCGTTATGGGGGTTCAAGCGTCTAGTCGTAACGGCAGCGACACCAGCCGTCGAGGTTGGGCCGACATTAGTTCGGACAATCGCCAACCTCGCCTTCGACAGGAAGGAAGAAACGTCGCCGTTCGCGCGGTCGCGGCGAATTCGTAACCCTACTCGGCGGGCGTCTCCGATGGCGTCTCTGCCGGCCCCGAAGGCTCGGCTTCGGCACGGGGCTTGCGCCCTGAAAACAGCGACCTGAGCGTGACGTAGAACACCGGCGTCAGGAACAGGCCGACGAAGGTGACGCCGAGCATGCCGGAGAACACCGCGGTGCCGAGCGATTGGCGCATTTCTGCGCCCGGGCCCGTTGCGATCATCAGCGGCACGACGCCGAGGATGAACGCGAAGGCGGTCATCAGGATCGGCCGCAGCCTGAGCCGGCAGGCTTCGACGGCAGCCTCTGCGACCGACAGGCCCCGTTCCTGCGCCTGCCGCGCGAATTCGACGATCAGGATCGCGTTCTTGGCGGCAAGCCCGATCAACACGATGAGGCCGATCTGCACGAGGATGTTGTTGTCCAGCCCTCGGAAAGTCCCGCCGAGCAACGCCGCGAGCACGCCGAGCGGCACCACCAGCACTATGGCAAACGGCAGCACCCAGCTTTCATATTGCGCCGCCAGCGCCAGGAAGACGAACAGCACCGACAGTCCGAAGATATAGACTGCGGCATTGCCGGTGTTGCGTTCCTGATAGGCGAGCTCGGTCCATTCGTAGGAGGTACCGGCCGGCAACGTCTTTGCCGTGATCCCTTCCATCAATGCCAGCGCGTCGCCCGTGGAAACGCCGGGCGCGGCGTTGCCCTGCAGCGGCACCGAGACGTACATGTTGTAGCGCTGGACCAGCGCCGGGCCGGTGACGTCGCGGATCTCGAGCAACGTGCCGAGCGGAACCAGCGCGCCGGACGCCGAGCGAACCTTCAGTTTCAAGATGTCGGCGCGATCGAGGCGGAAGGCCTGGTCGGCCTGCGCCCGCACCTGGTAGACGCGCCCGAAAGCGTTGAAGTCGTTGACATAAGCAGTGCCCAGATTGATCGACAGAGTCTCGAAGATGTTGGGGATCGGCACGTTCAGGATGCGCGCCTTGTCGCGATCGATCGCAAGGAAGAATTGCGGGCTCGACGCGGAGAAGGTGGTGAACACGCCCATCAGCCCCGGCGTCTTGTTGGCCTTGCCGGCGATTTCGTAGGCAAGCGCCAGGATCTGCCGCATGTCGGCGCTGTTGCGCTCCTGGATCTGCAGCTTGAAGCCGCCGGCATTGCCGACGCCGCGAATAGGCGGCGGCGGCAGTGCTATTATGAAGGCTTCCTTGATGCTTTGCAGGCTGCCGAACAGATTGCCGATGACCCTGGTCGCCGACTGGCCGGCTTTCAGCCTCTCATCAAACGGCTTGAACCTGGCGAAGATGACGCCCTGGTTGCTGGCGTTGGTGAAGGTCGCGCCGGAGAAGCCGGCGAACGCGACTGCGTAGTCGACGCCTGGGGTTTTCTGGATGATTTGCGACGCCTGCTGGATGACCGCATCGGTCCTCGACAGCGAGGCGCCGTCGGGCAACTGGACGACGACGATCGCATAGCCCTGGTCGAGCGACGGAATGAAACCGCGCGGCACCGTCTGCACCATGTAGACCGTGGCGTAGATCAGGGCCGCGAAAACGGCCAGCATGGCGGTGATCGCTATCCGCGAGCCGACCAGCACGCGAATGATGCTGGAATACCAATGGGCGACCCTGTCGAAGCCGCGATTGAAGCCGTCGGCGAGCGCCCGTCCGAACCGCGCCAGGAAAAAGCGCGGCGCCGCCGCCGCGGCATGGTGCGGCTTGAACAGCAGTGCGGCCAGAGCTGGCGAAAGCGTCAGCGAATTGAATGCCGATATCGCCGTCGAGACCGCGATGGTAATCGCAAACTGCAGGTAGAACTGCCCGGAAATGCCGGGGATGAAGGCTGTCGGCACGAACACGGCTATCAGCACCAGCGAGATCGCGATGATGGCCGTTCCGACTTCGTTCATTGTCAGGTGCGACGCCGGATTGGGCGCCAGCCCACTGGCAATATTGCGCTCGACGTTCTCGACCACGACGATCGCATCATCGACGACGATGCCGATCGCCAGAACGAGGCCGAACAGCGTCAGCATGTTGAGCGAGAAGCCGGCGGCGTAAAGCACCGCCAGGGTGCCGATCAGCGACACGGGGATCGCCACGATCGGCACGATCGCCATGCGCCACGACTGCAGGAAGACGATGATGACGATGATGACGAGCAGCATCGCCTCGAGGATCGTCTTGTAGACCTCCTGGATCGACTCGGCGACGAACTCGGTCGGATTGTAGACGATGTCGTAGTTCAACCCCTTCGGAAAGTCGCGGGAAAGCTCCTTCATCTTGTCCTGGATCTCCGCGGCCGCGGCGAGCGCATTGGTGCCCGGCCGCTGGAAGATGGCGAGCGCGACCGCCGGTTTGCCGTTGAGATAGGAGTTGGTGACGTAATCCTTGGCTCCGAGTTCGATGCGCGCCACGTCCTGCAGCGCGATCAGGCGCCCGTCGTCGGTCGATTTGACGATCACGTATCGGAAGTCGCGGGCGTCGTTGAAGCGGCCTTGCGTGGTGACCGTG
>NZ_RZRY01000388.1:0-6058 GCF_003998035.1 Mesorhizobium sp. M2A.F.Ca.ET.039.01.1.1
GTTCTCCTTCAGCGGGATTTGCAGCCAGTCGGTCTCGCGGCGGACGAACTCGTCCTCGTCATTGGCGCTCATCGGCCCGCCGAACACCACCGCGCCGGCATGGCCGTCCAACGTGCAGGGCAATTCGTCGCCCAATGGCGGTCTGCGGATGTCGAGGTCGAAACCTTCTTCCAGCAGCATATGGCCGACGCGGCCGGGGCTCGACGTTTCCTGATGCAGCACGATCAGGATTTTTGGTCTCGGCCTCGCTCTGGGTGGCATGGAAGGCGATGGGTCCCGTTATTCGTCGCTCGACTTGCCCCGCGCGCCGGGCACCTGCGCCGCCGCCTTGCGGCGCGCCTCGATGCGGTCACGGCGCTCGACGCCGATCAGCTCGGCGACCCGCCAGACGGTGTTGTCCTCCAGCTCGTCAAGCTCGCCGTCGGCATAGACGATTTCCCACATCAGGCCGATGAAGGCCTTGCGCGCCTCGGCGTCGAGATCGCGCTTCAAGACGCTGGTGAAGGCGTAGAGGTCGATCGCCTCATTGTCGGCGCGCTCGCCGGCCGCGGCCAGCGCGTCGAGCTCCTCGCCGCTCACCGAATAGGTCTCGGCCAGGATCTGCTTGAAGCGCTCCCATTCGACGTCCTGGCGCACGCCGTCGGCGTTCATCACATGGTAGAGCAACGCGGAAGCCGCGACGCGCGGATCGTCGGCGCTCGGCTTGGCCTCGCCGCCTCCCGGTAGGTCCCTCAGGAAGGCCAATACGCGCTCGAACATCGATACCTTTTCCCTACCCGCCAAAACCCTGCCTCAGAACAAACGAAACCGGCGCGGCGATTTTTCCGCTTCCTCTTCCGGCGCGACACCCGGATCGTCGGGCAGAGGAGGCAATTCCGAACCCCGCCTGGCGGTTTGAGCTTCGCTGACATCCTCCGTAACAGCCGCGTCCTTCTCGCCGCCATTCGCCGGCGCCGGCTTCTCGGCGGGCGCGTCGGCAACAATGTCGATCGCCTTTTCAGCGGGTTCGGCCGGAGGCGCAGCTGCGATCGCCGGCACCGCAGCGTCCGTCTCGCTGTCGATCAACTGGCCGAGCCGCTCCATCGGCGCGCGCCAGGTGAAGGCGTCGAGCTTGCCGGTGACCGGCGACACCGGCGCCCAGCGCTCGGAGATGACGCCGTCCGCCACCCAGGCCGGATCGCGCGGCGCACGTACGGCTTTGGACAGCAGCTGCCTGACCTTGCCTTGGTCGCCGGTCTCGGCTTCCTCGATATCGGCGAGCAGAAGATAGGCGCCCTCGCGGCGATCCATGCGGATCGCGGCCTCCGCCTCGCGCCGCGCGGTGGCGAAGTCCTGCGCGTCGAGCGCCGCCCGCGCCACGGCCATCGACGACTCGGCGTGGTTCTTCTTCAATTCCTGCAGCTTCTTTGCCCGGTTGAGACGGTCGAGCACGGCGTCGCCCGGCCTCGCATGCGTGTAAAGCTCGGCAATGTCGGGATGCGGCTCGGCCTTCCAGGCGGCTTCCAGGATCTTGGAGCCCTTGCGCACGTCGTTTTGCCGGATAACCAGATCGGCGGCGATCACCGCGGCCGGCGCGAAATCGGGCGCCAGCTTGTTGGCCTCGAGCGCCGCGGTGCGGGCCGCGTTCGGGTCGCTGTCGACCAGCGCCTGCGCCTTGGCCGTCAGCAGCACGGCGCGACGGCGGTTGGCGGCATCGCGTTCGATCTGCCTGGTCGATTTCTGCGCCTCGACCAGCTTCAGCGCGCCGTCCCAGTCGCCACGTTCGGTCAGTTCCTCCAGCGTCGACTCCGCCGCCCAGGCGAGCTGCGGCGCCACCGCCGCCGCGCGGCCGGCATAGTGGCGCGCGGCGTTGCGGTCGCCGAGCCGCTCGGCCTCGAGATAAAGCCCGCGCAGGCCGAGCAGCCGCATCTCGGGATCGTCGAGCATGCGCTCGAATTTCTCGCGCGCGCCTTCATGATCGCCCTCGAGCAGCGAGGCCTGTGCGTCGAGCAGGTTGATCAACGGCTCCTGGTCGGCGCTGATCAGCTTCGCCGCTTCCTTGGTCTTCTTGCGCGCCAGCGCGCCGTCGCCGGCGCCGGCCGCGATCATGCCGGTCGACAGCGCCTGGTAGCCGCGGTCGCGGCGGCGCACGCGGAAATAGCGCGAGATCGTATAGGGGCTGTTCCACAGCGACTTGATCAGCCACCAGACGATCATCACCGCGGCGACCACGCCGGCGATCGCCACCGCCGCCACCATCAGCGTGACCTGGTACTGGTAGCCGTTGAAGGTGACGAGCATCTCGCCCGGACGGTCGGCCAGCCAGGCAAAGCCCAGCCCCAGCGCGAAGACGACGGCGAGGAAAACGAGAAGGCGGATCATCGTGTCGTCCTCACGCCTTCGTCGCGCCGGCAATCAGCGCTTCGAGCTGCTTTTCGACCTCCAGCCGCGCCTTCAGTTTGCCGGCAAAGTCGGCGCCGGCGGCCTTTGAGGCGTCGGGCAGCGTGTCATACTCGCTGAGCGCCTTGGCGTAGTCGCCCTGGTTGACCGCCACTTCCATGCGGGCGACGGTTTCGGGCGCGCCGTTGCCTTCAACGCTGCCGACCGGCCGCACCTTGACCAGCGATTCCGCGCTCGACACCAGGCTCTGGAAGAAACCGGCATCCTGGTCGACAGGCTTTGCCGCCTCGACCATGGCGTTTGCGGCGGCTTCGGCCTCCGACGCGATGGTGGCGCGGGTCGGCACGCCCTTGTCGGCATAGGAGCGCAGCGCCGCGAGCTCGGGCGCGTCCGGCGCGATGGCCGCGAAGGTGTCGAGCTCGGTCGCGAAGGGCGCGCCGCGGTCGAGCGCCGACTTCAGCGCCGAGGCGGCAATGGCCAGCGCGATCTTGGGCTGCGAGGCCTGCGCCTCGACCTTGCCGGAAAGCTGCGACACGGACTGTTCCAGCGCCGCCAGCCGGCCATCCTCGGCCTTGGCCGCGTCGCCGGTCGATTTCACCAGAGCGTCGAGCCCGGCTATCTTCTCGTTGAGCGGACCGAGATCGACGGGCGCCGCATTGCGGTTCTTCTGCAGATCGGCAACGGCGGTCTCGATCTGGCCGACCTTGTCGCCGAGCGCCTTGAGCGCGGCACTGTCACCGCCTTGCCCCGCCGAGGATTTCAACGCCGCCACATCGGACTTGACCTGCTCGATCGCCGTGGACAGACCCTCGACCTTGGCGGAGGCTCCCTTGTCGCCGCTTTCCTTCAGCGCCGCGATCTCGCTTTTCAGCGACGCGATCTCGCCATTGACGCCTTCGAGCGATCCGCCGTTCGATCCCGGCGCGCCAAGCAGGCCGACCGCCTGCAGCAGGCCGGCGCCGGCAAGCGCGATCACGCCGCCGATGACCCCCGCTGCGATGGCGCTGACGCCGGTTCTCCTCGACGGCTGCGGCGCGCGATCCTCACCCCGTGCCTCGCTTCGCATCTCGCTTGATTTCGCTGCCGGGGCGCCGGCAGCGGCAGCGGATGCGTCCTCGAAATTGTAGTCGAAGCCCTGGGGCTGGCTCTTCGGCTCATCGGAGCCGCCTGGATACGGCGCCTCGGGCTCGTCCTTGCCGGCCCCGGCCGCTGCCTGGGCGGCGTCGCTATGCTCCCACGGCTCGATATCGGCCTGCTCGGCATGGATGGGCTCTTCCGGCGCCTCCGGCTGCGAAGCGGCCGCAGCCTCTTCCGCCTTCGCCTCGTCGGTCTGTGCGGCCTTGGCCTTCGCGGCATCCTCGTCGGTGATTCGCGAGACGGCGCCGGGCTCGAGTTCGATGGTCACCGGCTCGCGCCGGGTCTTCGAATGTCGCATCTTCGGCGTCTTGACCATGCTTGGGCTCCGCAAAATGGCTTGGGAATGGATCGAAGGGTCCAGAGCGTCAGGATGCTCTAGCACATCACCAAGCGGTGAAAAGGGGCGGTGTGATGACGCGGCCTAGCGCGGTTGCGACAAAAGCGCGAGCAACGCCTCTTCCTCAGGCTGGGATGCGACGCGGACCCTGCTGCCGGCAATGCCTTCCATCGGCTGGCCGACGCGCGTCGAGAGCGCCAGGAACTGCGTTTTTTCAAAGAGATACCGTAGTGTCGGCCGCGCCATCAGGCCGACCAGCGCTAAGCTGGCCTTGGCTGAATAGAGCAGCGCGGCCTCGACCGGCCGGCCCGACAGGCGGGCGACCACATCGGCATCGCCATAGTCGACGCCTGTCGTGTCGTAGGTCTCGATTGCCTGGACATGCACGCCGGCCGCCGTCAGCCGCTGCTCGAACACCGGAAAGCGGACGCGGCCGCACAGATAGACGATTGCCTTGCCGGCAAGGCCGCCGGCGATGGCGTCGGCCAGCGCCTCGGCATCGCCCGGACCTTCCGCGACCGATAAAAATCCCACCGCCCGGCAGGCCTCGGCCGTCCGTTTGCCGACCGCGTGGCATGGCAGTTCCGCAAGCGACGCGACCAGCGGCTTTGGCGCATGGCGCACCGCATTGGCGCTGGTGACCGCAACCGCGACGGCATCGGCGCCGATGGCCGACTCGACCGGCAATGCCCTCGTCTCGGTAAGCGGCAGCAGGACAGGCTGAAATCCCAGGGCTTCGAGGTGTCGCGCCGTGCGCGACGCGCCGGGCTCCGGCCTCGTCACCAGGACGCGGACCATGTCAGGCCCAGCCGTCGAAGAATTCAGCGCCCGCCCTGGCGCGGACCGTCCGCGCGGCGTTCAGCCCGATCTCCGCCGCGTCCGCGGCCTCGCCTTCCAGCCGCACCTCATGCGATTGCGAGCCATCGGGCGAGATGATCAGCCCGGCGAAGGACAGTTTTTCGCCTGCGACCGTCGCATGGCCGGCGATCGGCGTGCGGCAGGAGCCGTCGAGCGCGGCGAGGAAAGCGCGCTCGCAGGCGAGCGCCTGGCCGGTCGGCACATGATGGATCGCCGCCAGCATTTTTTCGACCTCGCGGTCGCCGACACGGGTTTCGATGCCGATCGCGCCTTGCCCCGGCGCCGGCGGGAAATCCTCGAGCGACATCAGGTCGGTGACGACATGTTCGAGCCCGAGCCGCTTCAGCCCGGCATAGGCCAGGATGGTGCCCTCGGCGACGCCTTCGTCGAGCTTGCGCAGCCTTGTCTGCACATTGCCGCGGAAGATCACCACCTCGAAATCCGGCCGCATACGGCGAAGCAGCGCCTGGCGCCTGAGCGACGACGAACCGACCACTGCGCCATGCGGCAGGTCGGCGATCCGCTTCACCCGTTTGCCGATGAAAGCGTCGCGCGCGTCCTCGCGCGGCAGGAAGGTGACAAGCTCCAGCCCGTCGGGCAGCACCGTCGGCATGTCCTTCGACGAATGCACGGCGATGTCGATGCGGCCGTCGAGCAGCGCTTCCTCGATTTCCTTGGTGAACAGGCCCTTGCCGCCGGCTTCCGAGAGCGGCCGGTCCTGGATGCGGTCGCCGCTGGTCGAGATCGCAATCACTTCGAAGGCTTGCTCGGGCAGCCCGTGCGCCTGCATCAGCCGCGCCCGCGTCTCATGCGCCTGGGCCAGCGCCAGCGGGCTGCCGCGTGTTCCGATTTTCAAAGTTTGCATGGCGCGCGGTCCGTGATAACCCCCGTCCTTGGCCGAGGTCTGTCGAGATTCAGGTCAGGCCGAGCCGAAAAATGGTGGGTTCCGAGAACCGGAGCGGAGCGTACTTGAAGTACGTGAGCACCGGAAGCGCAGGAACCCGTCATTTGCAGGCCGGCATCACCTGAATATCGATAGACCTCTGGTGATACAATCTTTGAGCTAGCGACCAATTGATCCGCGTTCTGGGCATTGAGACGAGCTGCGACGAGACGGCGGCCAGCGTTGTGGCGCTGGACGGCGGCGCCGCGCCCGAAATCCTGTCCAACGTGGTGTTAAGTCAAATCGAGGAGCATGCCGCCTTCGGCGGCGTCGTGCCGGAGATCGCCGCGCGCGCCCATGTCGAGGCGCTGGACGGCATCGTCGAGGCGGCGCTCGCCGACTCCTCCGTCTCGCTAGACGAGGTCGACGCCATCGCCGCCACCGCCGCTCCCGGCCTTGTCGGC
>NZ_RZRY01000389.1:0-6055 GCF_003998035.1 Mesorhizobium sp. M2A.F.Ca.ET.039.01.1.1
GAGGTGTCCGCGAAACGGACGGAGAGGGGGCTTCGTAAGGCGGAAGCCCTTCTCTTCGAGGCGCTTTCGCCACCCGAACCGGCGCTGCCCTCTCCGTCCCGGCTTCGCCGAGCCACCTCTCCCCCACGTCCGGCTACGCCATGCACACATCTTTCGTGGCTGGCGTGACTGATAAGGCCGAGGCTTGATTGCCACGTGGTTCCCCCAATCCGTCGCTGCTTCGCAGCGCCACCTTTCCCCCCTCCGGAGGGAAAGGAAGGGAGCGCTGCTGGACAAGCGTTGACGGCAAAAAGCTTGGCGCCTTCCTCTACCCCGTCGATCGGGGGAGAGGTGGCTCGGCGAAGCCGAGACGGAGTGGGGGTCGACCGGCGCACCATAAGACAATGCATCCGCCAGCTGCCATGTACGCTATCGCCAAAGGCCAGCCGCTTGGAAATGTGTGCATCCCCTAGCCACGCGAGGAACCCAAGACTTAATTGAACCACAGCGCAAACGTTAAAAAGCCGGCGCCGGCGAACTCGCGCTGGATCTGGTCGAAATCGTCGCTGGTGAGGATCTTGCCGCTTTCGAGATAGGGCGCGATGCCGGGGCCGGTGATCGACAGAACGAGGTCGAAGGGTTTCGGCTCGTCGAAGAAGCGCTTCATGTTGATGCCCTTGCCGGCGATGCGGAAATGCGGCAGCAGCACGCGGCCTTCGAGAAGATCCTCGGCCATCGTGAGCGTGGCGAGCCAAGCGGTTACCTGCTCCTGGCCGACGTCGAGGCCGGTGAGGGGATTGGCGCCTTTCTGCTGCGGCCCGGGCAGCCATTCGCGGTCATTGTCGGTCTCGGCCAGGATCGATTTCCAGTCCTCGCGCGACAGCCGGATCATCTCCAGCAGATGGCGCCGCGAGGCCTGCCGGCGTTCCGGCTCGATCACCGGCCAGTTGACGAGATGCACCAGCGAGATGAAGTCGGCGAAGCGCCATTCCGAGGCGAACATGTTGCCGCTCATGCCGCCGTCCAGCGGCACCAGCGCGTCCTGCAGCGGCAGTTTGGCCCGCGGGAACAGCATGTGGAATGAGCCGTCGAACATGGCTCTGAAATCATGGGCCAGCCAGAAATCGGCCTGCGCCATCAGGAATTCGGCATAGCCCTGCAGCCAGAAACCGTCGGCGCGATCAAAGCGGAAGGTGAGCGAAGGCGCGGCAGCGCTCGTGTCGATGCTGCCATGCGCGAGCGAAGCCATGATCGCGGCGAAGCTTTCGTCGGGCGCGATGGCGCCGTCTTCGTTGAGATCGATACCAGCGCGGGTGAGGTCGACGACCATGCCGACGTCGGCGTTGGCCGGGACGGAACCCAGCGTTGCGGCGGATTTTTCCAGCCGGTCGCGGAAGGAGACCAGGATGGCGCGGAATTCTTCGTAGGTCAGCGGCTGCGGGTTGGGATTGTCGGGCACGGGCAGCTGCATCAGCGGCAGCATGAAGGATTTCGGGCTATCGAAGCCGTGGCGATGCAGGCCGCCGGCGAGGAGCTCGAGCGCGGTGAAGAACTCGCTGGCGCCGGCCGCATAGGCCGCTGCCGGGTCCTTCGCCGCTGACGCCTCCAGCGTCGACAGCGCCGTGTTCCGCTCTGCCACGCTCTTCGCCTCGAACAGGGACTTGGCTGCGTCCGGCATCTCCGCCCAGGCGAAGGACGCCGGCAGGAATGCTAACAAGGCTGCTGCAAGGACCATTATACGCATCGTCATCGCCCTCCATATGCGTCACGTCGCAAGCATACACGCATTTGGCTCGTGGCGTCGCCTAGCCCACGCCGATTGGCGGCCGGCTTCAATCGGCCGGGCAGACAGTCTAGAGAAAGCAAAACTGGACCTGCCCGTGTCGAATTATCCGCTTTCCTACAAGCTGTCCTGGCTGCCACGCCTGCTGAGACCGTCTCTCGGTGGCGACCGAAGCGGTTTTGTGGCGCCGGCGGCGAGGTTGATCGATCCGCCGCCCATGCGGACGGTGCGGCTGGCGTTTGTCGGCGACATCTCGGCGGTCGCCAACCGTAATGCGCCGGAATGCGATCCGACGATTGCTGGGCTGCTTTCATCCGCCGACCTCGTGGTCGGCAATTGCGAAAGCCCGATCGTCGAACGGTCACGCGCGGCGATGGGCACATGGCTCGGCACGCATCACGCGATGAGCGAGCGCTTTCTCGCGGACGCGCTCGCAGCTGCCGGCATCGCGCGCGACAGGCTCGTTCTGTCCCTGGCCAACAACCACGTGCTCGATCAGGGCATAGCCGGTTTCGTGGAAACGCTTGCGGCGCTCGACCGGCTCGGGATCCGGACGATCGGCACGGTTGCCGGCGGACCTGTCCAGAGTCATGCCGCCGGATCGCTGACCATCGGCTTCGCGGCCTTTACGCTCTGGCGCAACACCGACACCGCGCCGTTTGAGGAACGGATTTCGATGCAGACCGCCGAATGGCCCCGCGACGCCATGTCCGGCGTCGACCTTACCTGCGCGGTGCCGCACTGGGACTGGGAGTTCCGGCATTTTCCGCGCAAGGCGACGCGGGCGCTGGCGAGGCTGCTGGCGGATAAGGGCGCCGGGCTGATCGTCGGCCATCATGCCCATGTCGTGCAGCCAATCGAGCGCATCGGTCGCGGGGTCACCGCTTATGGGCTCGGCGATTTCCTCGGCACTGCCTTGGCCAGCACGCCATGGCCCGCACGCATCGGCTCGATATTCGTGGTCGACGTCAGCGCCGATCCGGCCACGCACGGTAGGATCGCCGCCTACCGGCAGCATTTCTTCATGCGACTGCGAGCAGGCAACCACGAGCGGCTGGTGCCGGTGGAGGCTCTGGGCGGCGCGCTCAAGCGGCGGGTTGCGGCCCGGCTGCAGGCGATTTTTCCTGCTCCCGGGGACTAGTCGCCGATCACCGCGGGCACAGGCGACTTTCGCGCAAAAGCCGCTATCATAAGCCGATCTTAGCGCCGACCGGGGATGGCCATGGAAGCAGCGGATTTCATGCCGAACGAGGCGGTGATCGCGGGCATCAGGCGCGGCATCGAGGAGTATGAGGCGAAACGGGCGTCGGCCCAGAGACAGGTCCGCTGGCGGGTACCGGTGTTCGTCGGCCTGGTCGCCGTCTTCGTCGCGCTGATAGCCTGGCTGTTCAACGCCGCCGCCGATCCGCACGAGCAATGGCTCTCGACGCCGCATGTCTTTCTCTATCTCGGCGGCATGATCGTCGCGGTGCTGCTCTATTTCCAGGCGCTGAGGCCGGCGACCCGGCTGCAGCAGTCCTTCCGCGATACGCTGCTGCCGATGATCTTCGGCTTCGTGCGTGATGTGCGCTATCAGCATGGCGTGCGGCCGAACTCCTTCGACAGGATGCCGCGCGAAACCGTCGCCGCTTTCAACCGGCAGAGCTTCGACGACGTCATTTCCGGGCGTTATGAGGATTTTCCCTTCGAGCTCTACGAGGCGAAGCTCTGGGAAGGCTCCGCCAAAAGCGAGACGACCGCCTTCAAGGGCGTCATTGTCGCCTTTGAGACCATCGAGCCGTTCCCGGGAACGCTGGTCGCGGCGCGCAAGGCCGGCAAGGTGGCGCATTTCTTCCGCGGCATGTTCGCCTCCAAGATGCAGGAGCTGTCATCCGGCGTCGAAGACCTCGATGACACCTATGAATTCCGCACCGACAATGTCGAGGCGGCGCGGCCTCTGGTGACCGGCCGGATGGCGCAGGCGCTGACCTGGCTGCGCGAGACATGGCCCTACGACCAGGCACGGGTGGCGCTCAGCGACAGCGACGGCTTTCTGCTGATGCCGCGATCGAAGAACTTCTTCGAGCTGCCGGATATTGCACAGCCGATCGACTACAACATTCATATCGCGCCGATGATCGCCGATCTCGGCGCCATGCTGGCCACCGCTGCGCTGGTGCGCAAGATCGGCGCGAGAGACGAAGCGCTGGATTAAGCTCAGCAGTCGAAGCCGAACCTGGTGCGCATGTCGTCGGCTTCTTCCTTCGACATCCTTTTGAACATCACGCAGGCGGTGAAGCTGCCGACCTGATGGCCGTTCCTGGTGTAGCCCCAGTCGGAAATATCGTCCCTGGTGAATTCGATGTTCTGGCCGAGCACGACGTTATGCACCTCGGCGGGCTGGTTCGACAGGATTCCGACAAATCCGGCTTCGGTGCGGCGAAAGGGCACGACCCAGAAATGCTCGGTGATATTGCCGTCCTTTACCTTCACCTTCAGCTTGAAGCGCGACGTGCCGGCCGGAGGGCTATCGGCGAGCGCGAGGAACTCGTCGAGGCTGGAAAGCGCCTGCTTTGTCGCGGCTGCCATTTCCGGATCGCCCGGAGCGAATATAGTCACGCGGTCGTCATTCGGATCGGTAGCCTGCGCGTCGGCCGTCGCCGGCGCCAATAGACAGACAAGACACAACGCGGCGCGAACAACCAAGGTCATCGAAGGGCCCCCCATTTTCGAAAGGCCGCTATCTTTCCGCATCGCGGGGATGTGATCAACCGGGTGTTGCAAAGTGACCCACGCCAACCGTCATCAAAAAATGATAAGCGCTACGTCGGAACCGCGCGGAGAGGACACGACATGCGACTGAGACTGGCGGCTGGGGCGTTCGGCGCGATCATGCTTTGCGCCGGGGCTGCCCGTGCCGAGGACCCGAAGGCCTTCAAGCTAACCATCGACGGCGTGACCGTCGACATCGATCCTGGCGAGGATATCGATGTGAAGCTCGGCAACGGCAAGACCAGCAAGGTGAGGCTCGAGCACAATGACTTCGCCACCTTCTCCGGCGGCACATTCTCCTTCGTGCATCCCAGCAATTATTCGGTCACCAAGACCGATCTCGGCGACGGCATCGCCCAGTACCTCATGGCTTCGGCACTCGGCACCCTCGTCGTGGTGCAGAAGTATGACAAGATGAACCCGGTCTCCCTCAACCAGCTGATGCTGCAGGAGATGACCAGGGAGACGGTCCAGGCAGGCGGGCAGCTGACACAGCAGCCGACGACCCGCAAACTCGCCGACGGCAAGGAGCTGACAGGCCTCAAGGCCACTGTGAAGACGCGCACCGACAGGGCGGATTTCGAGATCGTCGGCTTCGGCATAGCCGATCAGGGGCTGCTCTTCATCACGCGCATCGGCGAAACCGAACAGCCGCTGATCGACAAATTCTGGGAGACTCTCAAGGTCAAGCTGTAAGGCGTGCCGATATTCAGGTGAGGCGGCTTGACCTGAATTGGATGGGCTTACAGCCCAGTCAATCCGGCCAACCAGCTTGCCGAGCGCTTCGCCGCGTCCACCGTCGCGCCGGCGGCGCGGCTGAGATCGGTCTTGACCACGGCATAGCCTGCCTTGGTGCGGTAAAGCACGGCGCGGCCGCCATCGACCGACCCATCGAAGGCGACAGGCTTCGCGGCTTCCGTTTCGCTGGCCGTCACGGTTCCGCCCACTGGAACGCTTGGGCGATGGTCGAGCTCGGGCGGCAGCGGGGCGATGGTTTCGACCACGCGGTTCCTGGGCTTCAGATCCGGCCTGGAGGCTTTCGCGGCAAGCTCGGAGGAAGAGGCCGAGCCCTTGACGCGGCAGATGCCTGAAACCAGCGGATAGTTGAAATTGCGCTGGTGCAGCATCTGGCTCTTCATCGCCGCTTCGCAGTCGGCGATCGTCGCCCATTTGGCCGGCGTCTCGCCGATATATTCGCAGAGCTTCGCGTCGCAGTCGCAGCCGACAATGGTCATTGCGACAAGGGCGGTCTTGATCACGGTCTTGTCCCTTCGAAATCGCTCCCATTCCCCACTTGCATCAATCCATGCCGAACAAGGCGGGATTTGGCCGCGATTGTGAAAATGTGGATGACGGGAGGTTTCGGAAGATTGCTCAGGTGGCGACTGTGACCAAAATGCCTCAGGCAGGCTTGGCTAGCCCAAAAAGACAGTCGGCGCTGGGATTTCTCCCAGCGCCTCCCTGTCAGATCAGGAACCGGTTGAGGCAGCAACTTCCGTAAAGTCGTCGCGCCAGGCCGGCCTTGATTTTGACGGTCCTGCC
>NZ_RZRY01000038.1:0-21906 GCF_003998035.1 Mesorhizobium sp. M2A.F.Ca.ET.039.01.1.1
GTTGAATGGACGGCGAAGGCGATCGAGGCCGGAAAGCATGTGCTGGTGGAAAAACCGCTGGCGCTCGACGCCAAGGACATCCCGCCGCTGATCAAGCTGCGCGACCAAAAGAAGGTGCTGGTCTGCGAGGCGTTCATGGTCACCTATCACCCGCAATGGATCAAGGTGCGCGATCTGATCGCCAGCGGCGCCATCGGCCGGCTGCGGCACGTGCAGGGCGCCTTCTCCTACTACAATGTCGATCCCAACAACATGCGCAACAAGCTAGACCTCGGCGGCGGCGCGCTGCCCGATATCGGCGTCTATCCGACGGTGTCGACGCGGTTCTCGACTGGCAAGGAGCCGATCCGCGTGCAGGCGACGATCGAGCGCGACAAGACCTTCGGCACCGACATCTATTCCTCGATCCGCGCCGATTTCGGCGACTTCGAATTGTCCTTCTATCTCTCGACGCAGATGGCGGCGCGCCAGGTGATGGTGTTCCACGGCGAGAAAGGCTTCATCGAGGTCTTCGGCCCGTTCAATGCCGGGCTCTACGAGCACCACCGCATCGAGCTGCACAACCAGAACCATACCGAGGCGCAGGTGTTCCGCTTCCCCGGCACGCAGCAATACCGGCTGGAATGCGAGGCCTTCGTGCGCGCCGCACAGGGCGGCAAGGACCGCGTCTTCACGCTGGAGGAATCGGTGCTCAACCAGAAGGTCATCGACGCCATCTTCCGCGCCGGCGACAAGGACGGCTGGGAGCCGGTCTGACGATTTTTGCTTTTACGCAATTCCAAACGGAAAACCGCGTCACACTTCTCCTGAATTGCGTAGGTTTCGAATAAGTTTGCCGGCTCATTCTGGGAGGAAAAATGGCTGACGCGGACGTGATCATTGTCGGCGCGGGGCTGGCGGGCCTCGTCGCCGCTGCCGAACTGGCGGAGGCCGGCAAGAAAATCATCATCGTCGACCAGGAGCCGGAACAGTCGCTGGGCGGCCAGGCCTTCTGGTCCTTCGGCGGACTGTTCCTGGTCGATTCGCCGGAGCAGCGGCGCATGCGCATCCGCGATTCGCACGACCTCGCGCTCGAGGACTGGATGGGCACGGCCGCTTTCGACCGCCCGGAGGATTTCTGGCCGCGCAAATGGGCCGAGGCCTATGTCGGCTTCGCCGCCGGCGAGAAGCGCTCCTGGCTGATCGAGCGCGGCTTGAAATTCTTCCCCGTCGTCGGCTGGGCCGAGCGCGGCGGCGGCAATGCCGTCGGCCACGGCAATTCGGTGCCGCGCTTCCATGTCACATGGGGCACCGGACCCGGCGTGCTCGAACCTTTCGTGCTGCGCGTGCGCGAGGCGCAGAAGCGCGGGCTGGTCGAATTCAGGTTCCGTCATCGGGTCAACGAGATCATCCGCACCCGCGATACCGTCACCGGCGTGCGCGGCGACGTGCTGGAGGCGAGCAGCGTCGAGCGCGGGCATAAGAGCTCGCGCGCCGTGTCCGGCGCGTTCGAGCTCAGCGCGCAAGCAGTGATCGTCGCTTCCGGCGGCATCGGCGGCAATCACGAGCTGGTGCGCAGGAATTGGCCCGAGCGCCTGGGCGCGCCGCCCAAGCGCATGATTACCGGGGTGCCCGACCATGTCGACGGGCGCATGCTTGCGATCACCGAGGCCGCGGGCGGCAGGATCATCAACCGCGACCGCATGTGGCACTATGTCGAGGGCATCAAGAACTGGGCGCCGATCTGGACCGAGCATGCGATCCGCGTCCTGCCCGGTCCCTCCTCGATCTGGCTCGACGCGCGCGGCAAGAGGCTGCCGGTGCCGCTCTATCCGGGCTTCGATACGCTCGCCACGCTTAGCCATATCATGGGCACCGGCTTCGACTATTCCTGGTTCATCCTGACCAGGAAAATCATCCAGAAGGAGTTCGCTCTGTCGGGCTCCGAGCAGAATCCGGACCTCACCGGGAAGAGCTGGCGGCAAGTGCTGGGCCGCGCGACATCGGGCATTCCCGGCCCGGTGAAAGCCTTCATGGAAAAAGGCGAAGACTTCATCGTCGAGGCCGACCTTTCAAAGCTGGTGGCGCGCATGAACGCGCTGGCCGGCGGCGAGCCGCTGCTGGACGTCGCCCAGGTCGAGCGCGAGATCCGCGCCCGCGACAGGCAGCTCGACAACCCGTTCTCCAAGGATGCGCAGATCACGGCGCTGCGCGGCGCGCGCACCTATCTCGGCGACAGGCTGATCCGCACGGCCAGGCCGCACAAGATGCTCGATCCGGCGAACGGCCCGCTGATAGCGGTGCGCCTCAACATCCTCACCCGCAAGACGCTGGGCGGGCTTGAGACCGATCTCGACAGCCGCGTGCTCGATGCCGCCGGACAGCCGGTTCCGGGGCTCTACGCGGTCGGCGAGGTAGCCGGCTTCGGCGGCGGCGGCCTGCATGGCTATGCGGCGCTGGAGGGCACCTTCCTCGGCGGCTGCATCTTTTCGGGGCGCAGCGCCGGACGGGCGGCGGCGGCCACGATTGCGTGAACGGAGGGGGCAGGTGATCGCCGGGTTAGCGACAACGCTGTAGGCTTTTTCAGTCAACAGTTGTCGACCGAACTCCAATCAGCGGGAAGAGCATGCGCATCATCGTCTATGGCATCGGCGCGATAGGAGGCGCCATCGCGGCCCAGCTGAGTTTTTTCGGCCACACGGTCCTCGGCATCGCCCGCGGCAGGCAGCTTGATGCCATCCGCGCTTCGGGACTGTCGCTTTCCACTCCGCAAGGCACCAGGACCGCGCGCTTTCCTGTCTATGCCGACCCGGCGGAGATTTCCTTCGAGCCGGACGATGTCGTGCTGCTGACGATGAAAACGCCAGACACGCTCGGCGCGCTGCAACGGCTCAACGCCGCCGGCCTGGCGACGCAACCCGTATTCTGCTTCCAGAACGGCGTCGCCAACGAGGCGCTGGCCTTGCGTTTCTTTGCCAATGTCTATGGCGCAACGGTGATGCTGCCGGCCGATTACGACACGCCCGGCGAGGTCGGGACCTATTTCGCGCCCAAGATCGGCGCCTTCGACATCGGCCGCTATCCTTCCGGAACCGACGACGCGGTCGAGAAACTGTGCGGGGTCCTGAGCACGTCCGGCTTCATCGTCGAGGCCAGGGACAATGTGATGGACAGCAAATACCGCAAGCTGCTGGCCAATCTTCGCAACATCATCGACGCGGCGCTTGGCGACACCGAGCTTCAGCGGAAATGGTATGCCAGGGCGCTCGCCGAGGCGGAGGCGGTGCTGACCGCCGCCGGAATAGCGTGGGACAAGACCGACGCCATGGCCCGCCAGGAACTGACCATAACCGCCATTCCCGGCCGAACGCGCGTCGGGTCGTCGACGCTGCAGAGCATCGTGCGCGGGACGGGCTCCCTCGAAACCGACTTCCTCAACGGCGAGATCGTGCTGCTCGGGCGGCTGCACGGCATGGCGACGCCCGTCAACGCAGCCTTGTGCAGACTGTCGATCGCGCTGGCCAGCGGCCGGATGCGGCCGCAATCGGCCGGCGACGACACGATCGCCTCCATGATCGGCGCGGCCGACGGAACCGGCTGATCGCCGGAGGCAATCAAAAAACAGAGCCGCCCGAGAATCCTTTCGGGCCCATGGAACGTCTTCCTCATGCAGACCCGCAAACAGGAGACTCCCATGACCTACAATCTGATCCGCTATGGCGTGAAGGACGCCAACATCGCCGAGAACCGGGCGCTGGTGGAAAAAGTGTTCGAGGCGCTGGACGAAACGCAGCCGCGATCGGTGCGCTATCTGGTGCTTGAGTTGGATAACGGCGAGTTCGTCCACCTTGTCGGCTATGACAAGGACAGCTCGGCGCTGACCGAGCTCGACGCGTTCAAGGCGTTCAGCGCCGATCATGCCGGCCGGCGTTCGACGCCGCTTGTGAGGTCGCCGGCGAAGATCGTCGGCGATTATCGTATGCTGGCCAGGGCCAATGAAGCCGTGCCCGCCTGACCTTGGCATTGGCGAGGCGAGAAAGAGGACGATGAGCTTGGCAGGGTTCGGCCGCGCGGAACTTGAAGCCATGCTCGTCGGCCTGCGCCCGAAACTGCACCGCTATGTCGCGCGCATGGCGGGCTCCGCCGTCGAGGGCGAGGACATCGTGCAGGAGGCAGTGGTGAAGGCGCTCGCCGCCCATGATGGCGGCGCTCTCGTCGAACGCCCCGAGCAGTGGCTGTTCCGCATCGCTCATAACGCGGCGCAGGATCATCTGCGCCGCCGCCAGCGGGAGCGCTCCCGCGTCACCGAGGCCGACATGACAACGATCGAGGATCTCTCGGCCAACGCCGAGGTGAGGCTCGCGGCGGCGGCAAGCCTGCGCAGCTTCATGCAGCTTACGCTGGCGCAGCGCAGCGCCGTGATCCTCGTCGACGTGCTTGGCCTCACCTTGCATGAGACCTGCGAGGTGACGGGCGCGACGCTTGCCGCCACCAAGGCGGCTCTGCATCGCGGCCGGGCGGAGCTGAAGGCGCTGGCTTCGGCGCCGGCCGATCTCGCGATGCCGAAACTCGAACCGGAAGAAGAGCGCCGGCTGCGCCGCTATATCGAGCTGTTCAACGCGCGCGATTTCGACGGGGTCAGGGCGCTGATCGCCCAGGACGTCCAGGTCGACGTCGTCAACCGCACCCGCCTCACCGGCAAGAAGGAAGCCTCGACCTATTTCGGCAATTACGAGCGCCTCGGCGACTGGACACTGTCGCTCGGCTTTGTCGATGGCCTGCCGGCGATCCTCATCCGCAACCCGCAGGCGGACGATGCCGTGCGCGGCTTCGTGCTGGTCCATTGGCGCGGCGAAGAGGTTGTGCGCATCCGCGATTTTCGCCATGCAGCCTACTGCCTCGAGAATGCAGACATCCATCCCGTCGGCGTTTGATCGTCGCGTGAGGCACTGCTCCATCAAATCATCGTGAAGCCGCGCGATCGTCACGGATCGGCCATCAGCGCAGCAGCATAGGCCTGCTCGAAGTCGGCCAGTCCCCGGTCCCATACGCGCCACGGCACGATCATTTCACCGTCCGCGAAGAAGGCGCCTGGCCAGCCGTCGTTAGTTTTTTATCATTTCACCACTCACGTAATGCGGGCGGACAGGAGCCCGCGAGGTTCTCTGATGTCTCTTACCGAAGCCACCAAGCCCGCCAAGCAGGATTCCCGCAAGGCCAAAGCAGCCACCGCGGCGCCGCCGCGCGAGCAGATCCTGATCGGCCCTGATTTCATCCAGAAAGGCGATCCGCATGAGCGGCTCGACCGGTTATTCGCCGATCTGGCGAGCCGCTTCGATGCCGCACCGGCGGTCATCTCCGGCGGTCGGCGCTGGTCGTATCGCGAGCTGAACAGCCGCGCCAACCAGTTTGCCCATCTGTTGATCGAGCGCGGTGTCAAGCCAGGCGACAGGATTGGCCTTTTGCTCGACCGCTCCGCCGAAACCTACATCGCGGTGCTTGCAGTGATGAAGGCCGGGGCGGCATTCGTGCCCTTGGCCACCGCGTTTCCCGAAGACCGTATGGTGATGATCATCGAGGACGCCAACGTCACGATGGTGATCAGCGTTTCCGGTTATGCCGCGCGCGTGGCGCGCCTGCCCGTTCCGCATATCTCGATCGATTCGGCGGAGTCCGAAATCGCGCTCCAGCCGGAAACGGCGCCCTTGCCGGAAGGCGCCCAGGATCAGACCTGCTACATCCTCTATACGTCGGGCACCACGGGCAAGCCCAAGGGCGTGGTCATCACCCATCAGAGTTTTTGCAACTTCATCCGCGTCGCGGCGGCGTCCTATGGCTACCAGCCGGGCGACCGCGTCTATCAAGGCATGACCATTGCCTTCGATTTCTCCTCGGAGGAGATCTGGGTGCCGTTCGCCGCGGGCGCGACCGTTGTGCCGGCGCCCGGCCAGCAGCCGTTGGTGGGCGAGGAGCTGGCCAGTTTCCTGCGCGAGCACACCATCACCTGCATGGCCTGCAGCCCGACGCTGCTGTCGTCGATCGAGAGCGATGCGCCAAGCCTGCGCGCGATCCTTGTCGGCGGCGAGGCCTGCTCTCACAAGCTCGTGGTGCGGTGGGCGAAGCCCGGCCGCCAGATCCTGAACACCTACGGCCCGACGGAGGCGACCGTCACAGCCACCATGGCCTTGCTGACGCCGGATGAACCGGTGACGATCGGCAGGCCGCTGCCGACCTATTCGATCGCCATCCTCGATCCGAAAAAGCCACAGGTTCTGAGCGGCGACGCGTTGGGCGAGATCTGCATCGGCGGCATGGGCGTCGCGGTCGGCTATCTCAACCGGCCGGAACTCAACGATGAGAAATTCATCCATGATTTCATCGGTCTGCCGAACAACCCAGGCGGCCGCATCTATCGGACGGGAGATCTTGGCCGGATCAACGACAAGGGCGAGATCGAATACCACGGACGCATCGACACGCAGGTCAAGATCCGCGGCTATCGCATCGAGCTGGGCGAGATCGAGGCCGTGCTTTTGGATCAGCCCGGCATCGCGCAGGCGGCGGTCACGACCTGGGAGATCGAGCCCGAGCGCACCGAGCTGGTCGGCTACTATGCCCCCAAAAGCGGCGGCGACGGTGGGGACCGCACCGCTCTCGTGCAGGAGCTGAAGCGACGGCTGCCCGATTACATGGTTCCGGCCTATCTCGAGCAGTTGCCCACGATCCCGATGACCGTTTCCAACAAGGTCGACCTAAGGAAATTGCCAAAGCCGACGAGCGCGCGTGTCGCCGCCGGCCATGCGATGATCGACCCGCGCAACGAGGACGAGAAGTTCCTCGTGGAGACGCTGGCGGACGTGCTGAAATTCGAGGTCATCTCCATCGAAGACCACTTCTTCGACGACCTAGGCGCGAACTCGCTGTTGATGGCGCGGTTCTGCGCGCGCATCCGCTCGCGCAAGGCCTGGTCGACGACGTCGATGCGCGACATCTACCTGCACCCCACGGTGGCGAAGCTTGCCGAACATCTGCGGGAACCCCAGGCGGCCGCGGTTGCCGCGCGCGAGCCGATGCTGACGCACAGGGCCTCCAATCTTGCCATCTGGGCAACGGGGTTCGGCCAGCTGCTGTTCTACGCGGTCTACAGCTATGTGGCGTTGTGGACGATCAATGACGGTCTCAACTGGGTCTATGACGCCCTGGACGACCCGGTGTCTCTCTATCTGCGTTGCGTTCTTCTGTCCGCCAGCGTGTTCTTTGGATTGAGCGGTTTCGCCGTCGCAGCCAAATGGCTGCTGGTCGGCCGTTGGAAGGCCGAGACCTTTCCGATCTGGGGCTGGCGTTACTATCGATTCTGGATCGTCAAGACTCTGGTCCGCAGCGCTCCGGTCGTGCTGTTCCGCGGCAGTCCGCTCTATAGCCTCTATCTGCGCCTGCTCGGCGCGCGGCTCGGCAATCGCACCGTCGTCGAGTGCAGGGCCGTTCCGGTCTGCACCGATCTGATCGCCATCGGCAACAACTCGATCCTGCGCAAGGACTCGACGATCCTCGGATTCCGCGCGCAGGCGGGCTATATTCATACCGGGCCGGTCGATATCGGCAACAACGCCTTTGTCGGCGTCGGATCGACGCTCGACATCGACACGCGCATGGGCGACGGCACCCAGCTCGGCCACGCTTCGTCGCTGCATCGCAGACAGACCATTCCGGCCGGAGAGCACTGGCACGGCTCGCCTGCGATCCCGACCGAGGCGGACTACTGCAATGTGCCCAACGTCCCGTTGTCGCGGGTGCGCCGCGTCATCTACGAGGCGATCCAGCTCTTCATCCTTTTTGCCATCGTCACACCGTTCCCGCTTCTGTTCCACAGCTACTGGGAAAATGTCGGCGACGACTATGATGAGACCATCGGCGTCGTGGCGATCGGCACCACGGTCACGGTGGCGGGCTTCATCATCGGCGGGGTGCTGCTGGCGGCCATCGTGCCGCGGCTGTTCAACCTCGTGCTCAAGCCCGGCCGGAACTATTCGCTCTACGGCTTCCACTACTGGCTGCAAACGATGCTGGAGCTGGTCAGCAATGTGCGGCTCCTGAACGTGCTGTTCGGCGACAGTTCCGCCGTCGTCTATTATCTGCGCGCCATCGGCTGGAAGCTGAACAAGGTGGATCAGACCGGATCGAATTTCGGCACCAACCAGCGGCATGAAAACCCGCAGTTGAGCGAGATCGGCTCGCACACCATGGTGTCGGACGGTCTGTTCATGGTGAACATGCAGAAGTCGGCCAACTCCTTCCGGCTCGAGCACACGCGGGTCGGCGAACGCAACTTCTTCGGTAACAACATCATCTATTCACCGGATTCCCGCGTCGGCGACAATTGCCTGCTCGGGACCAAGGTCCACGTGCCGGTGGACGGCCCCGTGCGCGAGAATGTCGGGCTCCTGGGCTCGCCACCCTTCGAAATTCCGCGCATGGTCAATCGCGACAAGGAGCTTCTCGGATTGATCTCCGACAAGGAGCGCAGTCGCCGCCTGCCGCTGAAGAACCTGCACAATCTGGTCACTGCGCTGATGTTCGTGGCCGCGCAGTGGCTGATCCTGTTCCTGACGCTCGCAATCTGGGACCGCGCGCTGAACTACTATACCGAGTGGGGGCAGACGGCACTGTTCGTGGCGGTGATGCTGACCACGGCGATCGGCATCCCGTTCTATATCTTCCTCGAGCGCGCCAGCCTCGGCTTCCGCCGCCTGAAGCCCAGGATGGCGACGATCTACGACCCGGTTTTCTGGCGGCACGAACGTCACTGGAAGCTGTCCGATTCACCGATCATGGGCCTGTTCACCGGCACCCCGTTCCGGCCGCCGATCCTGCGCATGCTGGGCGTGAAGGTGGGGCTGCGCCTCTATGACGGCGGCTGCATCATCACCGAGCGGTCGCTGGTGGAGATCGGCGACGACGTGACGCTCAACGAAGGCTGCGTGATCCAGCCGCACTCGCTGGAGGAAGGCGCGTTCAAGTCCGACTACATCCGCATCGGCAATGGCTGCACGCTGGCGCCGTCCGCTTTCGTTCATTACGCGGTGACGATGGGCGAGGGATCGGTGGCCGACGTCGACTGCTTCGTCATGAAGGGCGAGGTGCTGGAGCCGAACACGGTCTGGCGCGGCAACCCGGCGAAGCTCTATGGCGTGGTGACGCCGATCGACGCCCGCGCGATGGAAGTCGGGCATGCCCCGTGACGCGCCGCGCCGGCATCAGCGACCGGCTGGTTACCCTGGAGCCTGTCGGCAAGGGCAACCGGGCGGCGATACTGGCGCTCGAACTGTTGCCGGAGCAGCAGGAGTACGTCGCCTCCAACGCCGAATCGCTGGCGGAGGCCAAGCAGGATGACGAGGCGATCGCTCGCGCCGTCGTCTTCGCCGGGCGCGTGGTCGGATTCCTCATGTACAGCGCGCCCGAGGACGATGACGAAGCGATCATCTATCGCTTCATGATCGACCGCCGCGAGCAAGGCAGGGGCCTCGGCCGCGCCGCTGTCGGCAAGGCGCTGGAAGAGATCGCGAAGCTCGGCCACATCCGCCGCGTTGCGATCTGCTATGAACCGGAGAACGAGGCGGCGCGCCGGCTTTACGCCGGCTTCGGTTTCGTCGAGCAAGGACTGGACGAAGACGACGAGATGATCGCCACGCTCGAACTGGGGCGGATAGAGCGTTGAAAACCCGGCCGCAAGGCATGTCGGCAAGCATCCGACACACCGTCGAGCAGGCATTGGCCGGCCTCGCGCCGCCCGGCCTGAGCGCCGGTTGCCGTCATATCCTCGCCGGCGACGAACAATATATCCTGCCCGCGGAAAGCGCTTCCATGGCGACGCGCGAACCCGGCGCGCGCGCCGCCACCGGGGCAGGCCGCCACATCGCGCATGAATTGCTGCGGCGTCTGGGATGCGTGAACCCCGCGATATTGCGCGGCCGATCGGGAAGCCCGATCTGGCCGGCCGGCATTGTCGGCTCGATCGCGCATGACGACACGATGGCCGTAGCAGTCGTCGCGCGATCCGGCGCGCTGCGAAGCGTCGGCGTCGACATCGAACCCGCCTTGCCATTGCCCGACGACCTCAGGGCCATGGTTGCCGCCCCGAAGGATCGCCTGGGTGATCTCGATCCGAAGCTGGGCGGCCGTATCCTGTTCGCGGTCAAGGAAGCGGCCTACAAGGCGTCGTTCCCGCTCGACGGTCGCGTGTTGGGTTTCGAGGACATCGCCATCGATTTCGAAAAGGGCGAGGCGGTCACTTCGCCGGGCCGTCGCCTGGCCGTCCGTTTTGCCACCTCCCCATGCATCCTGGCGCTGGCTTACGCAGCCGTGGAGCGCTGAGAAGCCCTTCCGTATCCCGGCACTCTGACGCCGGCTGCATAGATGGGTGCCGTATCTGGCCAGGGGCTGCCGCGCCTTCGGCCCACACTGTCACGCCATCAACATAGATGTTCTAAACATCAATCCTTGACGATAGAACATTTTAATGTAGGCTATAGCACCGAGACCTAATATCTCAAACCTGAACGAGTGAGTCCTCGGTGATAACCGCACCGCAATTGCGCGCCGCAAGATCGCTGCTCGGCATCGATCAGCGCCGGCTTGCCGAATTGTCCGGCCTATCGGTGCCGACGATCCAGCGCATGGAAGCCAGCGGCTCGATCATCCGGGGCAATGTCGATTCGCTGATGAAGCTGATCGCGGCGCTCGAGATCTCCGGCATCGAACTGATCGGGGAAGGCGCGGCGAGCCCAGGCGGCGGGCGCGGGGTGCGGCTGAAGAGCGGTTTCGATCCCGCCAAGGCGCCCGAACCCGATGGCGGCCAGGTCGAATCGGGCGGGAGCCAGCCGTGAATTCGACCGTCGCCCTTCTGCTGTGCGGTCCTGCCGCGTTTTTGGCAACGGCCATAATGGCCGCGGCCGCCAGCCGGCTCGCCGCCGCGACGCGCCTGGTCTATGGCGCGACACTTGTCATTTCAGCCGTGCTGCTCGCGACTGCTGCCGGCCATCTTGCCGGCAACCCCGGCGAGGCCTCCGCCACCTTGCCGCTCGGCCTGCCCTGGACCGGCGCCCGGTTCCGCCTCGACGGCCTGTCGGCGTTCTTTCTCGTCGTCGTCAATTTGGGCGGCACGATCACCAGTCTCTACGGCCTCGGCTACGGCCGGCATGAATCCCAGCCGCATCGGGTGCTGCCATTCTATCCCGCCTTCCTTGCCGGCATGAACCTCGTGGTGCTGGCAAACGACGCCTTCAGCTTCCTGTTGTCCTGGGAATTCATGTCGCTCGCCTCCTGGGCGCTGGTCATGGCGCATCACCGCGACGAGGCCAACCGGCGGGCCGGCTACATCTACCTGGTGATGGCAAGCTTCGGCACGATGGCGCTGCTGCTTGCCTTCGGCCTGTTGGCCGGGCCGGCGGGAACCTATGCGTTCGACGCGATGCGGACGGCGCATCCCGGCCCGTTCGTCGCCGGCGCGGTGCTGGTTCTCATGCTGCTTGGCGCCGGCTCCAAGGCCGGCCTCGTGCCGCTGCATGCCTGGCTGCCGCTTGCCCATCCGGCGGCACCCAGCCACGTCTCGGCGCTGATGAGCGGCATCATGACGAAGGTCGCCATCTATGGCTTCGTCCGCGTGGTGTTCGACCTGCTTGGCGAGCCGGCATGGTGGTCCGGCGTCGCGGTGCTTCTCATCGGCGGCGTGACGGCGGTGCTGGGCATCCTGCACGCGCTGATGGAAAAGGACCTGAAGCGGCTGCTCGCCTACTCCACCATCGAGAATATCGGCGTCATCTTCGCCAGCCTCGGCCTTGCGCTGGCCTTCAAGGCAAACGGCATGCCGTCGGCGGCCGCGCTGGCCTTCACCGCGGCGCTCTTCCACGTGCTGAACCATTCCTTCTTCAAGAGTCTGCTGTTCTTCGGCGCCGGCGCCGTGCTGACAGCAACCGGCGAACGCGACATGGAGAAGCTGGGCGGCCTCATCCATCGCCTGCCGGTGACCAGCTTTGTCTTCCTCATCGGCTGCGTCTCGATCTCGGCGCTGCCGCCCTTCAACGGCTTTGCCTCCGAATGGCTGGTCTTCCAGGCCATATTGCGCAGCCCCGAGCTGCCGCAATGGGGGCTGAAGGTCATCGTGCCCGCGGTCGGCGGCATGCTGGCGCTGTCGGCCGCACTTGCCGCGGCCTGCTTCGTCAAGGCATTCGGCATCACCTTCCTTGGCCGGGCGCGGTCGGCGGCGGTGGAACGCGCGCACGAAGTCGATCGGTGGTCGCTGGCGGCGATGGCCGTGCTTGCCGCCTTCTGCCTGCTCGCCGGCATCCTGCCAGGCTTCGTCATCGACAGCCTGTCGACGGTGACGCTTCCGCTCGTCGGCGAGCGCATGCCGGTTCAGATGGCGCAGCCCTGGCTGTCGATCGTGCCGATCGCCGAGAGCCGCAGCTCCTATAACGGCCTGCTGGTCTTTGTCTTCATCACCATCTCGGCGTCGCTCGCGGCGTTCTTCATCCACCGCTTCGCCTCGCATGCGCTGCGCCGGGGCATTGCGTGGGGATGCGGCTTCCCGGATGCGGTGCCGGCCGCGCAATACACGGCCGTCAGCTTCGCGCAGCCCATTCGCCGCGTCTTCGACGGCTTCGCGTTCCGCTCGCGCGAGACGGTGGACATGCCGGCGCCGGGCGCGCTGGAGCCGGCGCGACTCAAGGTGGAGATGCACGATGTGGCCTGGGAGATCTTCTACCAGCCGATCACCGGCGCGATCGATTTCGCCACAGAGCGGCTGAACCACCTGCAGTTCCTGACCATCCGCCGCTATTTGACGCTGGTCTTCCTCTACCTCGTCATCCTGCTTCTGGTGCTCGCGCTATGGCCATGATCTCGCAGCTGGCCGTGCAGGGCGCGCAGATGCTGGTCGTGCTTTTGCTGGCGCCGCTGCTGATCGGCTTCGTGCGCAAGGTGAAGGCAAGGCTGGTCAGGCGGCAGGGGTCTTCGCTGATCCAGCCCTATCGCGATCTCGTCAGGCTGATGCGCAAGGAGGTCGTGCTGGCGGACAATGCGTCCTGGCTGTTCCGGGTGACGCCCTATCTGATCTTCGCGGCCACCTGGGTCGCGGCCGCGCTCGTCCCGACATTCGCCACCGGCCTCGAATTCAGCTGGACCGCCGACCTCATCGTCATCGTGGCGCTGCTCGGCAGCGCGCGCTTCTTCCAGGCGCTGGCCGGGATGGATGTCGGCACCAGCTTCGGCGGCCTCGGCGCCAGCCGCGAGGTGATGATCGCGTCGCTGGCCGAACCGGCGATGCTGCTCACCGTCTTCAGCCTGGCGCTGCTGGCCGGCGCCACGCAGCTCTCGACGGTCGCCGCCTTCATGGGCTCTCCGCAAGTCGGGCTGCGGGTGTCGCTCGGCATGTCGCTGATCGCGCTCGTGATGGTGGCGATCGCCGAGAATGCGCGCATACCGGTCGACAATCCGGCCACGCATCTGGAGCTCACCATGGTGCATGAGGCGATGATCCTGGAATATTCCGGCCGCCATCTGGCGATGATCGAGCTCGCCACCTTCCTCAAGCTGCTGCTCTATATGTCGCTGATCGCCTGCGTCTTCCTGCCCTGGGGGCTGGACAGCGGCGGGACCGGGCCGAAATCGCTGGCCATCGGCGCGGCCGCCTATCTCTGCAAGCTCACGGTGCTCGCCATCCTGCTTGCCGTGTTCGAGACGGCGGTCGCCAAGATGCGCGTCTTCCGCGTGCCGGACTTCCTGGGCGCGGCGCTGATGCTGGCGCTGCTCGGCACGCTGTTGCTGTTCGTCTCGCGGAGCCTGTGATGAACGGTCTCACCTTCGACATCGCCCATCTGCTCGCCGGCAGCCTGGTGCTGATCTCCTTCATGATGCTCTACCAGGACCGGCTGTTCGCGCTGATCAATGTCTTTGCGCTGCATGCCGTAGTGCTGGCGCTTTCGGTAGCCTGGCAGGCTTACATCCAGGACGCGCATCATCTCTACATCACGGCGGCAATCGCGTTGGTCTTCAAGGCGATCGTCATTCCCGTCGGGCTGCATCGCATCATCCAGCGGCTCGGCATCCACCGCGACATCGAGACCGCGGTCGGCATCGGCCCGACCATGCTCGCCGGCATCGGGCTAGTGACGCTCTCCATGGTGCTGATGCTGCGGGTGACGCCCGAGGCCGATCCGCTCGCCCGCGAGGATCTCGCCTTCGCGCTGTCGATCATCCTGCTCGGCCTGCTGGTTATGGTCACAAGGCGCAACGCCGTCAGCCAGGTCGTCGGCTTCATGTCGCTGGAGAACGGCCTGGTGCTGGCCGCCACCGGCGCCAAGGGCATGCCGCTGGTGGTCGAGATCAGCGTCGCCTTCTCAATCCTGATCGCCTTCATCGTCATCGGCGTCTTCCTGTTCCGCATCCGGGAACGGTTCGATTCGGTCGATATCGGCGCGCTCGACGACTACCGGGGAGAACGCCGGTGAGCGGGTTTTCCTTCGACGCCGTGGCCGCGATCCTTTTTATCCCGGCGGGTGCCGCGGCCATCCTGGCGGCAATGCCGAACTACCGCATGACGGCGACCGTCAATGTCATCGCCAGCCTGCTCACCTTGCTCGCGGCGCTGTCGCTGTTCGTCACGGAACGGCCAGCGCCGGGACAATACCTCCTGGTCGACGACCTCAACATCGTCTTCATCGTGCTCAACACATTCGTCGGCTTCACCACCAGCGTGTTCAGCGCGTCCTACATCGCGCATGAGCTGGAAACCGGCCGGCTGACCGCGCCGAACCTGCGCTTCTACCACGCGATGTACCAGATCATGATGTTCGGCATGAACTTGGCCTTCGTGTCGAACAATATCGGCCTGATGTGGGTCGCGGTGGAGCTCGCCACGCTGACCACCGTGCTGATGGTCGGCATCTACCGCACGCATGAGGCGCTGGAAGCGGCGTGGAAATATTTCATCCTCGGCAGCGTCGGCATCGCGCTCGCGCTGTTCGGAACGATCCTCGTCTACATGGCTGCGCAGCCGGTCGTCGGCGAAGGCACCAACGCCATGGTCTGGTCGGTGCTGATCGAAAAGGCGGCGCGTTTCGATCCAGCGCTGCTCAGCGTCGCCTTCATCTTCCTGCTGCTCGGTTACGGCACCAAGGTCGGCCTTGCCCCCTTGCATGCCTGGCTGCCCGACGCCCATGCCGAGGGCCCGACGCCGATCTCGGCGGTGCTGTCGGGCCTGCTGCTCAATGTCGCGCTCTATGCCGTGCTGCGCTTCAAGCTGTTGCTCGCGGCGAGCCCGCAGGCGATCGGGCCCGGGCCGCTGATGGTCACGATGGGACTGACCTCGCTGATCTTCGCGGCCTTCATGCTCTACCGCCGCCGCGACATCAAACGCCTGTTCGCCTATTCCTCGATCGAGCATATGGGCATCATCGTCTTTGCCTTCGGCATGGGCGGCCCGCTCGCCAATTTCGCCGGCCTGCTGCACATGGTCATGCACAGCCTGACCAAATCGGCGATCTTCTTCGCCGTCGGCCATATCGCGCAGGTCAAGGGCACGCAGAAGATCTCCGAGATCAGGGGGCTGACCGAAAGCCATCCCGGACTTGGCTGGGCGCTGGTCATCGGCGTCGTGGCCATTGCCGGCCTGCCGCCGCTCGGCATCTTCATGAGCGAATTCCTAGTCGTCAGCTCGACTTTCGCCAGGCATCCGTGGCTGGCGGTCCCGCTGGTGTTCGGGCTGCTCATCGCCTTCGGCGCGCTGCTGCTGCGGCTGACCGGCGTCGCCTTCGGCGAGCCGCGCGGCGGCATGGCGCCTGTCGAGGCGTCCTATGTGCCGATGTATTCGCACCTCGCCTTGGTGTTTGCCGCCGGCATCTATCTGCCGGCGCCGCTGGTGGCGTGGTTCCAGCATGTCGCCGGCATCCTGGGGTAGGCGCATGGTGAGGAAAAACATGCCCGCGCTCGCCGATCTCATCGAGGCCGACCGCCAGGTCGAACATCACGCGCCCTGGCGGCGCGGCGTCGTCGCTCCGAAGGCCTGGAACCTCGCCGTCGAGCAGCTCGTCGCCGGACGCTGGAGCCTGCTCGGCCTGTGGGGGGAGCCTGACAAGGTGCACATGGCGCTTCTCGACGAGGCGCAGACCATCGGCGTGATCAGCCTGGATTGCCGTGGCGGCCGTTACCCGTCGGTCGGCCAGCTCCATCCACCGGCGCTCCGGCTGGAACGCGCCGCAGCGGATCTTTTCGGGCTGGCGCCGCAAGGCCTGCCCGATACCCGCCGCTGGCTCGACCATGGACAGTGGGGCATCAGCCACCCGCTGGCGGCGCGGCCCGGCGGGCCGGCGGCCGCGTCGTCCTACCGGTTCCTGGCGGCCGAGGGCGAGAGCCTCCATCAGATTCCTGTCGGGCCGGTGCATGCCGGCATCATCGAGCCGGGGCATTTCCGCTTCACGGCAGGCGGCGAAACCGTGGTGCGGCTGGAGGAGCGGCTGGGCTATGTGCACAAGGGCATCGAAGCGTTGATGCAGGGCGCATCGATCGATCGTGCCGCGAAACTCGCGGGCCGGACTTCAGGGGACAGCACTGTCGCCTATTCGCTCGCCTTCGCCCGCGCGGTGGAGGCGGCGCTCGGCATCACGCCGCCGGGGCGCGCGATCTGGCTGCGGGCGCTGATGGCCGAATTGGAGCGCCTGGCCAACCACCTCGGCGACATCGGCGCCATCTGCAACGACGCCGCCTTCGCGATCATGCACGCGCATTGCGGCGTGTTGCGCGAACGCGTGTTGCGCGCCGCCGATGCGGCCTTCGGCCACCGCCTGATGCGCGACCGCATCCTGCCCGGCGGCACGGCAAGCGATCTGGACGAGGCGGGGACGGACGCCATCCGATCGCTGATCGCCGAGATCAGGCGGCGCTTCCCGCATCTGGTCGAGCTCTACGACAACACCGCCTCGCTGCAGGACCGGACGGTGGCGACCGGCCGGCTCAAGGGCGAGCTTGCCCGGCAATATGCCGCCGGCGGCTATGTCGGCCGCGCCTCGGGCCGCGATTTCGATGCGCGCCGCAGCCCGGGTTACGCGCCTTATGACGAGCTCGCCTTCGATGTGCCGGTGCTGCAGGAAGGCGACGTCAACGCGCGCGTCTGGATCCGCGTGCGGGAGGTCGAGCAGAGCCTGTCGCTGGTCGAGCAGATTCTCGGGCGGCTGCCCGCCGGCCCGATCAGCGTCGATATCGCTGCACCGGAAGAGCCGCGCGAGGGCATGGCGCTGGTCGAGGGTTTTCGCGGCGACATCCTGGTCTGGCTGCGCATTGGCGAGGACGGCCTGATCGAGCGCTGCCACCTGCGCGACCCGTCATGGTTCCAGTGGCCGCTCTTGGAGGCGGCGATCGAAGGCAACATCGTCGCCGATTTCCCGCTCTGCAACAAATCGTTCAACTGCTCCTATTCCGGCCACGACCTGTAGAACCATGCGAAAACTGCTCTTCGAAAGCCTGATCCGCCCGCCCCTGACGGAACGCGCGCCGCAAGTCAGCAATGCTGCCGTCGACGAGCTGGCGCGCGCGCTTGACGGCATGGCGCGCCGGAAACTCGGCCGGAGCCTGGCGATCCGCGCGGTCGATGCCGGCTCCTGCAATGGCTGCGAGCTCGAAATGCACGCGCTCAACAATGCCTTCTACGACATCGAGCGCTTCGGCTTCCGCTTCGTCGCCTCGCCGCGCCATGCCGACGTGCTGATGGTCACCGGGCCGGTCACCAAGAACATGCGCGAGGCGCTGAAGCGGACCTTTGAGGCGACGCCCAACCCGAAATGGGTGGTTGCATTAGGCGACTGCGCCAAGGACGGCGGCTGCTTCGCCGGCGGCTACGCCGTTGTCGGCGGCGTGTCGGACGTGGTGCCGGTCGACCTGCACATTCCCGGATGTCCGCCGCCGCCGATCGACATCCTCAAGGGATTGATCGCCCTGCTCGACGGCGCGAACGGGAAGGCTGGAAAGACCGGCGCCGTCCAGGGCTGACTATTGCAGGTTTTGCGGCCAACTCGGTCCTACCGGTCGATCACCAGCCGCAACACCCTTGACGCTGGCGACAGCCGCACCTGCCGGCCCCAGTCGAAGGCGATGAAATCCTGCTCGATGCCGTCGGCGAAGATCACGCCGCCCTCGTTCATGCGCGAGATGATGAAGAGCGGTTTCTCGGTGATCTTTCCCGCCCGCAATTTCGTGGCGGTGGCGATGCTCGGGAAGGGCTCGCGAACCCAGAAGCCGACCGCATGTTCCTCGCGGCCGAGCGACAGCTCCAGATGCGTCGCTTCCATGATCGAGCGCGCCCAGCCGGTCGCGCCGGTGCCGGAGGCGACGATGAGGCCGCTGGAGGAATGGTCCTCCGCCTCGCCTTCCGCCTCGATAGCGGGCCGACTGATGGCTGCGATGGCCGACGAATATCTCGTTGAGCGCAAGCAGCGTCTCACCCGCTTCGAGCTCGGCCTGGACCATGGTGCGCGATTCCATCTGGAGATCGCCGGCGTTGCTGGCGGCAAGCAGTTTTGTCAGCCTGCCGACGCCGATGCGCACCAGGACGCCGTCATAGAGATCCGGCGCCGGATTGACGCCGAGGACCGGCTGGCCGTTGAGATATTTGGCGACGTTGGCGACCAGCCCGTCCTGCCCGACGGCGACAATGACGTCGTCGGGCGAACAGGAAGCGGTTGAGGTCGGCGCGGCTCACCAGGGTCTGGCGCCAGTCGGCCGGCACCGAGGCGCGCGCCGTGCCGAGCACCGCGTGGAAGCGATCGTGCCGGGCCTCGACGTCTTCCAGCCGCTGGCCGCGCGTCTCGAGGAAGAAGCGCGCCTGGCCGCGCGTCGCGTGATGCGCGATCAACAGCTCGTAGTCGGTCTCGCGCGTCACGAAGACCGCGCGGGGACGGTTCGCGGCCATGGCTCGCTCCTCACCGGCCTTCGATCACCGCCGGGGCCTTGCGGAATTCGCCGAGCACGGTGGCGAGCAGGTCGGGCGTGACGTTGACATGCTCGATCTTGTCCAGCTTGCCGGCGAGCTGCTGGGCGGCAAGGCCGAGCAGGATCGCGGGCGGCAGGTCGCGGTAGATGGCGATATGCTGCCATTCGGCTTCCGCCTTGGCGCCCTCGATGGCGCGGATCCGCTCGGCCTCGGCGCCAGCTTCGATCTGCTGCGCCTCGGCCGCGCCGGTGGCGCGGTTGCGGGCGTTCTCGGCCTCTTCGGCGATGAGCAGCTTCTCGCGCCGCGCCAGCTCGGTCTTGTTCGCCAGCTCGTTCTCGGCGATGGCGCGCTCCTTCTCCACGGCAAGCGCCCGGCGCTGGAAGGTCGCCTCGTCGGCCTTCTGCTGCAGCGCCTCGAAGGTCGGCGTCTGCAGCGCCCGCTCGAGCTCGCTTGTCGGTGTCAAATTGGTGAGCCTGACCGCGACGGCGGCGACACCGATGTCGGTCAGCGCGGGATCGGCGGCGACCAGCGCCTGCAGCCGCTCGCGCAAGGGCGCCGGGCCGCCGTCGAGCAGCGCGCGCACCGGCGCCTGGCCGAGATATTGCTGCACCGCCTGGTTGGCGATGCCGGCGATGCGGGCCTGGATCTTCTCGATCGGTTCGCCGCGCAGCTTGCCGGTCCTGAGATCGATGCTGAAATCGACGCGTTCGGCGAGCCGCGCCGGATCGACCACATGCCAGCCGATCGTGCCCTGCACGGCGACGGTCTGGAAATCCTGGCTGCGGCCCTTGACGAAGAGCGTCATCTCGCGGTCGTCCATCGGCAGCTCGGCGATGCTGGCGGTCTCGGGCACGAACCAGAAGACCAGGCCGCGGCCGCTCTGCATTTCTCGGCCGTTGCGGTAGCGGATGACGTGGCTGCTTGCCTCGCTGCGAAGCTGGGCAATGAAGCCGAAACTGCGAATGGTGGCCATGATGGTCTCTCCCTCAATCAGCCATGAGACGTTGGAAACGATAGAGCTCGGCCGGGCGGAAAGCAGCGCCCGATTCATAGGCGCCGGTTGCCGCCAGCCAGCCCTTGTCGAGTTGGCGCCGGCGGAAGGCCGGCTTGTTGAGCGACGTGCCCAGGATCGCCTCATGCACGTCCTGCAGCTGCCGCAACGTGAAGAATTCGGGCAGCAGCGCGAAGGCGACATCGGAATAGTCGAGCTTGCCGCGCAGCCTGAGCATCGCCATCGCCAGGATATCGGCATGATCGAAAGCGAGCGTCAGTTTTTCGCCTTCCGGCGCGAGCACATCGACCGGCCCACCAGCCTCGCCGGCCCAGGGCACCTGGATCGTAGCTGGCAGCAGCGTCGGCTTCGCGCCGAGCGCCGCATCGAAGGCCTGCTCGGTGAGCAGCGCCAGATAGGCGACGCTGATGATGCGCATGCGCGGATCGCGCTCCACCGCGCCGAATGTGTAGAGCTGCTCGAGATGCGCCTCGCCCATGCCGGCCTTTTCGCGCAGCACGCGCGCGACGGCCGCGTCGAGGGATTCGTCGATGCCGACAAAGCCGCCCGGCAGCGCCCAGCGCCCCGCATGCGGAAGCTGGTCGCGCTTGACCAGCAGCACGGCCGGCCGGCCGGCGCGGATACCGAGCAGCACAAGGTCGACCGCCACCGACGGCCGCTGGAAGGCGCTTGGGTCGTAGTCCTTGAGGAAATCGGTCTCGTTCATCGAGCGCTCCACTAATATGCAAGACACATATATCTGTTATGAATATATGTCAACGATGAGTTGTGAGGTCAATGACGGAGCGCCGTCTTGGCACTGGTGATGAGGCTTTCATGCAGGGCGACAGATGGCTTCCCGAGCGGGCCGAATAGTGCATTATCCGTGATATCGATCGCGCCAGACATTCATTGCTTTCTACCGTAGTCGAGCCGCCAAGTGTCTCAGCAGGAGCAGTGCCGTGCCCAGCCGCTGGACCATCCTTGCCGTTCTGTTCGTCGCCCGCGCCGCGATAGCGGTGCAATTCCAGAGCATCGCGGCCATTGCGCCGGAACTGGGCAAGGCGCTCGACGCAAACCTCGCCGACATCGGCGTGCTCATCGGTCTGTACTTCGCCCCGGGCGTTGCGCTGGCGCTTCCCGGCGGCGCGATCGGCAGGCGCTTCGGCGACAAGGCAAGCGTGCTCGCCGGCCTGGCGATGATGCTGGCCGGCGAGATGCTGCTTTTCACCTCAACCTCATGGAGCGTGCAGATCGCGGCACGGTTGATCTCCGGGGTCGGAGGCGTGCTGCTGAACGTGCTGATGACCAAGATGGTCGTCGACTGGTTCACGGGCCGGCGGATCGCCACGGCGATGGCGATCTTCATCAACTCTTGGCCGCTGGGCATCGCCCTCACGCTCGCCGGGCTGCCGCTGATACGGGCGGAATTCGGCATAGCGGGGACGCAGATTGCCGTGATGGCGCTCATCGTCGCGGCGCTTGCGCTGGTGGGATTCCTGTACCAGCCACCCGGACCCGCCGCCGCTCCGGCTTCAGCGGAAGGCTCGCGGCTCGCGAAGCCTGCTGTCTGGGCCGTGCTGCTGGCGGGTTTGATCTGGGCCTTCTACAATGTCGGCTTCGCCATGATCTTCAGTTTCGCGCCGTCGATGCTGGTCGAGCGCGGCTGGTCGACCGCCGCCGCCGGTTCGGCCGTCAGCATCGTGCTGTGGCTCGCGGCTCTTTCGGTTCCGCTCGGAGGCTACCTCGCGGACCAGAGCAGGAGCCGCAACGCCATGCTGGCGACAAGCTGTCTCGCTTTCGCGGCCTTGGTCCTCTTGCTATGGCGCTGTTCAGCGGTGCTGCCCACCATGGTTGTGCTCGGCCTGGTCTGCGGGCTGCCGGCCGGAGCGATCATGAGCCTGCCGGCGCGGGTGCTGGCGCCGGCGACACGGGCGCTGGGAATGGGGCTCTTCTACAC
>NZ_RZRY01000390.1:0-6053 GCF_003998035.1 Mesorhizobium sp. M2A.F.Ca.ET.039.01.1.1
TCCGGGCACCATCAAGGCCCGCTTCCTGCCGCCGATTCCACCAGGGCTCGGCAAGGAGGAATTCATGCAGCGGCTGATCGGCGAGACGGAAGCCGCCTGCGACCAGATGCTTGTCGAGGCCGCGCAGGCGCCGAACCCGCCGCCCATGCCGCCGACGGCGGTCAAGCGCCTAGCGGAACTCGGCGTAACGGCCAGGACCTGATCCGCTACCGCAGCACCGCCAGCAAGGTCGTCAGCACCAGCGTCGCGGCAAACACCAGGTTGATGACCCGCGACGCCAGCGGATGGCGCAGGAACCGTGCGAAGGCCGTTCCTGCGAGCAGCCACACGACGTGGATGGCGACAATCATCGCGGCAAGCACCAGCAGCCTGGTGAAAATGCCGAGCGGATCGGGCTGAGACGCCGCGCCGGCGTACACGGCGCCAATCGCCACATAGGCCTTCGGGTTGGCGGCGGCGAGCGCGAAGCCGCCGAGAAAATCGGGTTTTGTCGCCGTGCTGCCGCGCTCGGCCAATGGCGGCGCCGTCGCTATCTTGAAGGCGAGATAGAGGATGTAGGCGGCCGAAAGGATCGCCAGCACCGGCGCCACTCCCGGTACCGAGGTCAACATGCCGAAAATCCCGGCCGCCACAGCCAGAAGCACGGCGATCGTGCCGAGCACGACGCCCGCGGTGTAACTCAGGGAAGGACTCAGACCGAAAGCCGCGCCGACGGCGGTGACGCTGATCGTCGCCGGTCCCGGACTGCCCATGACGACCGTCGCGGCCAAGACAAGCGCCAGCACTTGCTGCCAGGATTGTGGATCGCCCAGAACACCACCAGCCATGCCGAACCTCCTCCTGCCGCGATGCGCAGGATTTAGGAGGGACCGTCATGGCCGTCTTGGATGATCGTGCGAGTATCGACTGCGCCAAGGCGTGTTGAGATTACGAGCTGGCCCGGTCGAGCGCCGCGACATCGTCGGCCGAAAGCTTGAGCGATGCGGCGCGGATCAGGCTGTCCATCTGGGCCGGCGTCGTGGCGCTGGCGATCGGCGCGGTGATGCCTGGACGCGCGATGATCCAGGCCAGCGCCACTTCCGCCTGCTTGGCCGAATGGCGTTCGGCCACTGCATCGAGCGCGGACAGGATGCGCATGCCGCGCTCGTTGAGGTAGCCGGCCACGCCCTCGCCGCGCGCGCTTTGCCCGAGATCGGGCTTGCTGCGGTATTTCCCGCTCAAAAATCCCTTGGCCAGGCTGAAATAGGTGATGACGCCGATATCCTCAGCCTTGCAGAGATCGAGCAGCGGTCCGTCGAGCGATGAGCGATCGTACAAATTGTATTCAGGCTGCAGGACCTCGTAACGCGGCAGGCTGCGCAGGCTGGCCACGTCGAGCGCCGCGCGCAACTGGCCGGCATCGAGATTGGAGCAGCCCGGATAGCGGATCTTGCCTTTTTCGAGCAGGCGCTGATAGGCGCCGAGCGTTTCCTCGTAAGGCGTGGCCGGGTCCGGCCAGTGCGACAGATAGAGGTCGATGACATCGACCTGCAGCCGTTTGAGCGATGCCTCGACCGCCTTTTCGATATAAGCGGCGGAGAGGTCGCGCTTGCCCTGGCCCATATCCGAGCCGACCTTGGTGATGATGACCACCTTGTCGCGGTTGCCGCGGCTCTTCATCCAATTGCCGATGATGGTTTCCGACTCGCCGCCCTTGTTGCCGGGAACCCAGCGCGAATAGGCATCGGCCGTATCGATGGCGTTCAGGCCGGCTCCGGCGAACCGGTCAAGTAGATCGAAGGAGGTCTTCTCGTCGGCGGTCCAGCCGAAGACGTTGCCGCCCAGGACCAGCGGCGCGATTAAAAGGTCGGTGCGACCGAGACGGCGTTTCTGCAAGACTGATCTCCGTGATGCTGGAACGGGCCTGACGCCCAGGGATGGGATGCCGCTAAGCTAGGTCGTGGCCGGCCGAGGTCAAAGGCATGGTTTGCTTTTTGATCGGACCAGCACTTCACGAAGACGAGACCTGACGGCCCACCTCTTCCAGCCAGTGATCGCGGATGCCGAGCGCCTCGAGATGCTCGAGCGTGCTCAGCACATAATCCTCATTCCGGCCCGACTGGCCGACGGCGCCGCGAACGATCCTTGCCGCGTGATCGGCATCGAGCGCGCCAGCATATTGTTCATGCCGCCGGTCGACGATGTAGGCGACCGCCTCGACCGAAACGCCCTCTCCTTTCCCGTCCCTGCCCAGTCGGACATCGAGCATGCGTTCGAGATAGACGCTGGTCACCAGCTCTCGCTCGCGCAGGTAGGAAAGCACCTCGTCGCGCAGATTGCCGGGGACGCGGTAGGCGAGGCCGATGCAGGAGCCGCCCCGGTCGAGGCCGAGCACCAGACCCGGCCGTGCGCGCGTGCCGCGATGCACGAAGGAATAGACGCAAAGCGAGCGGCGGTAGCCGTAAAGCCGGGCGCGGCGCGTCTCGACATGGGCGAATCCGGGCCGCCAGATCAGCGAGCCATAGCCAAAAACCCAAAAATCGCCCATATCGCCAAGCCTGATCGCATTCGAGTGAACGACACCGCACCGGAGAGTGCTTCTTCTGTCCCCCGCTTGTTTGCGTGAAGCAAACGCCTGCACGCCGGGGTTAACGAGAGCCGCAGCATGACGTCAAGTGACGAGCGATCGCCCAAACCCCGCCGCCGGCTGCTTTGGCTCGCGGCGTTCATCGCCGTGCTATTCGCCTTCTACAGCGGCGGCTGGTTCTATCTCGCCGAAAGGCTCAAGACCGAAGCCGACCAGGCGGTGGCGCGGCTGGGCAGCAAGGGGATCGCCGCCGGCTGCGCCAACCTCACCGTCAGCGGTTTTCCGATGAGCTTCACGGTCTCCTGCGACAACATCGCCTATGAGGACGACGCCCGGAAAGTCGCTGCGTCTACCGGGAGCTTCAACGCCGTCGCCGCGATCACCGGCCCCTTGTCGCCGGTCGCCGATCTGCGCGGGCCGCTGCGCACGATCGCGCCCGGCATGCCGCCGCTCTGGATCGACTGGGACCAGTTGCAGGCCAAGGTCAAAGTGTGGTGGCCGCTGCCGCGCAGTGTCTCGCTGCAGGCTGAGGGCCTGAACGGTCAGACCGACCCCCAGGACGACACGGATCCGATGCAGCTGTTTAGCGCCGGCAAGGCGGCCGGGCAATTGCAGCCGGCCGGCCAGGACATCAACTATGTCGGCAGCTTCGGCGATCTGGAGATCAATGCGGACGCTATCGAGGGACGCGTGCTGCCGGCGCTGGACGGCACCGGCGACGTGACGCTGAAGAACGGCGTGGCGTTGATCTCGGCCCCGCCGAAAAGCCTGCGCGGCCAGTCGATCGACATTACCAAACTCGACCTGTCGTCGGGAACCGCGCGCATCACCGTATCCGGACCGGTCTCCGTCGATGCGGAAGGGCTGGTCGACGGGGACCTGATGATCAAGCTCAAGGACCCGAAAGCGGTGGCGGCCATCCTCGCCGGGGCCGTTCCCGAGCATAAAAGCGAAATCGAGCAGGGTTTTGCCGCCCTGGCCATGCTCGGGAAGGAACCGTCGATGCCGCTGAAGATCGTCAAGGGTAAGGCTTCGCTCGGCTTCATTCCGCTCGGCAAGATCAAGCCGCTCGAGTAACACGACGATGGCGAAGCCGGTCAGACTGCTCAGCGTCGGAGCCTTCACCCTCGACACCATTCTCCGAGTCGAGACGCTGCCCGCGCACCAGGGCAAGTTCATCGCCAGCGACGGCGTCCAGATCGCTTCCGGCATGGCGACGAGCGCCGCCTGCGCCGCGCATCGCCTCGGCGCCGAGGTCTCGCTATGGGCAAGCGCGGGGGACGATCCGGTCGGCGACCAGCTGATCGCCGACATCAAGGCCGAAGGCATCGACTGCAGCCTTATCCGCCGGGTTCCCGGCGCGCGTTCGGCGCTGGCCGCGATCGTGGTCGATGCGTATGGCGAGCGCATCATCGTCCCCTTCTACGACAAGAAGGCGCAGGCCGATCCTGAAACGCTGCCGCTCGCCGACCTCTCCGGCTTCGACGCCGTTCTGGTCGATGTCCGCTGGCCGGGCGCCGCGGCGCTCGCTCTGAGCGCTGCCCGATCGATCGGCCGTCCGGCGATCCTGGATGCCGATACAGCACCCGTCGAGGTGCTGGAGCAGCTTCTGCCGTCGGCCTCGCATATCGTCGCGTCCGAGCCTGCGGCGCGCATCGTCTGCGGCCATGCGCTCGACCCGGAAAGCGCTTGCGCCGACCTCGCCTCGCGCACCGATGCCTTTGTCGCGGTGACCGGCGGCGCCGCTGGAACCTGGTGGCACGACCGGGCGACCGGACGCGTACGCCATGTCGAGGCACCGAAGGTCAAGGCGGTGGATACGCTCGCCGCCGGCGACGTTTTCCACGGCGCCTTTGCCGTCGGCCTCGCCGAGGCCATGCCGATGGAAGAGGCCCTGCGCTTCGCCAGCGCCGCAGCCGCGCTCAAATGCCTGCGCTTCGGCGGCAGGCTGGGCGCGCCGGACAGAGCCGAGACGCTCGCCATGATGGCGGCGCACTGGCCGCCAGTCCGAAGAGGCAAAGGGAGCTGAGATCAGGTCAGGCCGAGTCGAGAATGGTGGCTTCCGAGAACCGGAGCGGAGCGTACTTTAATACGTGAGCACCGGAAGCGCAGGAAGCCGGCATTCGCAGGCCGGCCTCACCTGAATATCAGTTCCCTTTGGGATGCTCGACCGCCTGCCGGCCAAAATCCGGCACATCGATATCCTGGCCGGCCTCGATGATCGAGCGGCGGATGGCGCGCGTGCGGGTGAAGAGATCGAACAGCTTCTCGCCGTCGCCCCAGCGGATCGCCCGCTGCAGCGAGGCCAGATCTTCCGAGAACCGCGCCAGCATCTCCAGGATCGCGTCCTTGTTGTGCAGGCACACGTCCCGCCACATCGTCGGATCGGAGGCAGCAAGGCGGGTGAAATCGCGGAAACCGGAGGCGGAATATTTGATGACCTCGCTCTTGGTCACCGCTTCCAGATCGTCCGCCGTGCCGACGATGTTGTAGGCGATGATATGCGGCAGGTGCGACACGATCGCCAAGGTCATGTCGTGATGCTGCGGGTCCATCGTATCGATGTTGGAGCCGCAGCGCCGCCAGAATTCCGAGAGCGTCTCGAGCGCGGCGGGATCGGTGCCCGGCAGCGGCGTGAAGATGCACCAGCGGTTCTCGAAGAGATCGGCAAAGCCCGCATCGGGTCCGGACTTTTCGGTGCCGGCCAGCGGATGACCGGGAATGAAGTGCACGCCTTCCGGCACGTGCGGCTCGATCTGCGCGATGACGGAAGCCTTGGTCGAGCCGACATCGGTGAGGATGGCGCCCTTCTTCAGCGCCGGCGCGATCTCGGCCGCGACCTCGCCGGACGAGCCGACCGGGACCGAGACGATGATGAGATCGGCATCGCCCACCGCTTCTTTTGCCTCCGTCGTGTAGGAATCGCCAAGGCCCAACTCCTCGGCGCGCTTCAGCGTCGATGCGCTGCGCGTCGCGATGGCGATATGACGCGCCAGGCCTTCACGGCGGATGACGCGGGCGAGCGACGAGCCGATCAGGCCGATGCCGACCAGCGCTATTTTCTCGAACATCGGTGATGCCATGGTGTCTAGCTTTTCAGGAAGGTCTTCAGCGCGTCAATGACGCCGCGGTTGGCTTCCTCGGTGCCGACGCTCATGCGCAGCGCGTTGGGAAAGCCGTAGCCGGTGACGCGGCGCAGGATATAGCCGCGCGCGCTCAGGTAATCGTCCGCGGCCGCCGCCGAATGTTCCTTGTCGTCGGGAAAATGGATCAGCACGAAATTGCCGACGCTGGGCGTGACGCGCAGGCCGAGCCCGGTCAGCTCCGCGCTGAGCCATGTCAGCCATTTCTCGTTATGCGTCACGCTGCGCTCAATATGGGCGCGGTCGCGGATGGAGGCGATGCCAGCCTCGATCGCGGTGGCGTTGACGTTGAAGGGGCCGCGAATACGGTTGATGGCATCGACGATATGCGCCGGCCCGTACAT
>NZ_RZRY01000391.1:0-6051 GCF_003998035.1 Mesorhizobium sp. M2A.F.Ca.ET.039.01.1.1
ATGCATGCCGAGCGCCGTGGTGTTGACGAGCAGGCCGGCATCGGCAAGCAACTCGCCGACTGCCCCATGCGCCGAGACGCCAGGGCCAAATTGGCGGCTGAGTTCCTCGGCTCTCGCCAGCGTCCGATTGACGATGCGGATGTCCTTGATGCCACGCTCTTTCAGCGCGTGGATGACGGCGCGGGAGGCGCCGCCGGCGCCCAGTACCACGGCCGGCCCATTGACTGCCCATCCAGGCGCATACTGGTCAAGATTGGCGGCAAAGCCGTAGCCGTCCGTATTGCCGCCCCAGAGAACGTCGTCCTCGAACCACAGCGTGTTGACCGCGCCGATTTCATCGGCCGCACGGTCGCGGCGCGCGACGCCGGCGAAGGCGGCTTCCTTGTGCGGAATGGTGACATTGCCGCCGCGGTAGCTGTTCTCGCCGAGAGATTTGAGGAAATCGGTGAAATCCGCCGGCGCGACGTCGATCGCCTGGTAGCTGCCGTCGATGCCGTATTTATTGAGCCAATAGCCGTGGATCTTCGGCGAGCGCGAATGGGCGATCGGATGTCCGGTAACGAAGGCCTTTTTCTCAGCCATCGATGGCTCCCAGCGCGCGCAGCTCCTTCAGGACCGGCAGCAACGGCAGGCCGACGATGGTGAAATAGTCACCCTCGATCTTCTCGAACAGCTGGATGCCTTCGCCCTCCACCTGATAGGCGCCGACGCTCCCCAGGGCCTTGGCGCCGACGCGCGCCAGATGCCGGCCGATGAAGGCGGGGTCGAGCTTGCGCATGGTGAGGTTGGCAATGCCGACATGACGCCACAGCACTTCGCCGTCGCGGCAAAGCACGGCCGCGCTGTTCAGCTGATGCGTCTTGCCCGAGAGCGCGAGCAGGTGGCGGCGAGCGCCTTCCATGTCGGCCGGCTTGTGAAAGACCTCGTCGCCCAGCGACAGCGTCTGGTCACAGCCGAGCACCAGGGAGCCGGGCCTCCGCTCACTGACCTCAGTCGCCTTGGCCTCGGCCAGGATCGAGGCGACGTCTTCCGGCGAGACGCCGCTGTCTTTCAGCGGAGCCTCGAGGGCGCGCTCGTCGACATTTGCCGGCACCGCCTCGATGTCGAGGCCGGCATTGACGAGCATGGTCTTTCGGAACGGGCTGCCGGAGGCGAGGATGATCTTTTCGGACATGCACTAGTTCCCTGACGCTGTTGACCCATCGTTTGTCCGGCGGTCCAGCACAAACTTTGGAGAATGGCCAAGGCCCTACGAACTTCGTCATCCTAGGGCGAAGCAGGAGCGAAGCTCCGTTGCGAAGACCCTAAGATCCATGCCGTAACCTCAGCCGAGGGGCGCAGCGGAGCAGAATTCTACACCGTTGCAATACTTCGACGTCATGGCATGGATCCTAGGGTCTACGCCGCGTCGCTGCGCTCCTTGCTCCGCCCTAGGATGACGAAGCAGCCGGCGTCTCGGCCAATCTCCGTTACCGCGTCTTGCCCCGCAGGGCAACGATTGCCGCCGCCGTTTCCTCGATGGAGCGGCGGCTGACATCGATCATCGGCCAGCCATGCTTCGTGCAGAGCTGACGCGCATACGCGAGCTCCTCGTTGATGGCGGCGCGATCGACATAGTCGGTCGGCACGAAGGCGGCGCTGTTGCCGAGGATGCGGTTCTGCCTCACATGCGAGATACGCTCGGCCGTCGCGATCAGCCCGACGATCAGCGGCGTCTTGGCGGAGATCAGGCTCTCGGGCAGCGGCACGCCGAGCACGATCGGGATGTTGGCTGTCTTGATGCCGCGATTGGCGAGATAGATCGAGGTCGGCGTCTTCGAGGTGCGCGAGATGCCGATCAGCACGATATCGGCATCGTCCATATTGGCCGGCAGCTGGCCGTCATCATGCTCCATGGTGAAGTTCAACGCGTCGATGCGGCGAAAATATTCGGCGTCGAGCACGTGCTGGGCGCCGACGCGGCGACCGGCCGGCGTGCCGAGATAGGATTGGAAGACGGCGAGCACCGGCTCCAGCACCGAGACGCAAGGCAGGCCCATGGCCGCGCAGCGCTCGTCGATCGAGCGCGCGAGCTTCTGATCGACCACGGTGTAGAGGATGATGCCGGGCTCCTCCTCGATGTCATCGAAGACCTTGGCGACCTGCTTCTCGGTTCGGATCAGCGGATAGATATGTTCGATGGCGCGCGCGTCCTTGTACTGCGCGGACGCAGCGCGGCCAGCGGCCAGCAGCGTCTCGCCGGTGGCGTCGGAGATCAGGTGCAGATGGAAGAAGCTCTGAGGTTTGTTCACAAGGGATGGGTCCAGGCTGTGGGCAATTGTGGACAAGGCCGGATGTGCGGGCCTTGGGTAGGGAAGCGACTGTATCAGATGGCCGCTTGTCCACAATTCGACCAGCTGTAGGCTTTGTCGCGGCGCTGGGGACAAAACTGGGGATCAACTTTTCCGGGCCGATTTCATCCACAACCCGAACATCGGAGCGGACCGGCCAAGCGTTTGACTCGAAAGCCTGAATCGTCCTTGTCCCCAGATCCCTCCAGTTTGCGAAAACAAGTACGCGACAATATGCTGACTGGCCTTTTCGAGCCGCAGGCTGGACAGGTCGCAATCATCACAACCAACAGACTCTTAGAATCAGAAGACTCTTTTAAAATAGATATTTGATTTAAGAGACCGCGCATGACCCCGAACCGGAGGTTCGGAAAGGATCATGCGCTAGATGAAAGTGCTACAGGGTCCTTTGCGCGTCTTAGGACGCGCGGCGCTGTAGAGAGAGGCGGGCGCTGGATGGCTGGGAAACGGATCGTGCTCGACGTCCTCAAGGGCGAGACGGTTTCACCGCCGCCGCTCTGGATGATGCGCCAGGCAGGCCGCTATCTTCCGGAGTATCGCAAGACCAGGAAACGGGCCGGATCCTTCCTCGATCTCTGCTATGATCCGGACCTTGCCGTCGAGGTGACGCTGCAGCCGATCGAACGCTTCGGCTTCGACGCCTCGATCCTGTTCTCCGACATTCTCGTTGTGCCCAACGCCTTGGGAAGGGATGTTCGTTTCGAGGAAGGCCGCGGGCCGGTCCTGAAGCCGATCTCGGCGGCCGAGATTGCGGCGCTGAACGGCGATGTGTTTCACGTGAATCTTGAGCCGGTCTACGAGACCGTGCGCCGGCTGCGCGCGAAATTGCCCAACGAGACGACGCTGCTCGGCTTCTGCGGCGCGCCATGGACGGTGGCGACCTATATGATCGCCGGGCATGGGACGCCCGACCAGGGCCCGGCGCGGCTGTTCGCCTATCGCGAGCCCGAGGCCTTCGCGAGGCTCTTGAAGACACTGGCCGATCATTCGGCTGCCTATCTCATCCGCCAGATCGAAGCCGGCGCCGATGCGGTGCAGATTTTCGATTCCTGGTCGGGCGTGCTGGACGAGCCCTCCTTCGAGGCTTTCTGCGTCGAGCCGGTGGCCGAGATCGTGCGGCAGGTGGAGGCGGTTCATCCCGACGTGCCGGTGATCGGTTTTCCGAAGGGCGCCGGCGAACGCTATCGCGACTACAGGAAGAAGACCGGCATTGCCGGTCTCGGCCTCGACTGGACCGTGCCTTTGTCCATGGCGAAGGAGCTGCAGCGCGAAGGCGCGGTGCAGGGCAATCTCGATCCGCTGCGGCTGGTCGCCGGCGGCAAGGCGCTGGCCGATGGCGTCGAGTCGATCCTGAGGACACTGGGCGGCGGGCCGCTGATCTTCAATCTCGGCCATGGCATCACGCCGGAAACGCCGGTCGCCCATGTCGAAGCGATGGTGAAAATGGTGAGGAGCCACCGATGAGCAATGTGAGCAACGAGAACACCACCGGCCAGGCGATGAAGCGCATGGTGATCGGCATTGTCGTTCTCGTGGCGGCGACGGCCCTTCTCTATTTGGTGGCTGGCGACGGCTTCTATCTCTGGGCGAAGGCCATTCATGTGATCGCGGTGATCGCCTGGATGGCGGGCATGCTCTATCTGCCGCGGCTGTTCGTCTATCATGTCGATGCCGAAAAAGGCTCGGTGCAGTCCGAGACCTTCAAGGTGATGGAGCGCCGTCTGCTCAGGGGGATCATCAATCCGGCGATGATCGTGACCTGGGTGTTCGGCCTTTGGCTGGCCTGGAAAGGCTTCGGCTTCCAGGGCGGCTGGCTGCACACCAAGATCGCGCTGGTGCTCATCCTGTCGGGTCTGCATGGCTATCTCGCCGGCGCGGTCAGGAAATTCGCCGAGGACAAGAACGAAAAGCCGGCCAGGCACTGGCGGATCGTCAACGAGATCCCCACATTGCTGATGATCGTCATCGTCATCCTGGTCGTCGTGAAGCCGTTCTAGGCTCCCCCCAAAACCAGAAGAAGCCCAGCAAAAGGCGGCTTGCTCTTTCGGGCGACCGACGATAAAAGACGGGTCTTCCTTCCCGTCATGCGCCGCCCCCTTTACTCGCTTTCGGCCGCGCCCGGCATTTGTCGTATTCAGCCGATTTTTCTCCCCAAAGCCTACCCAGAGTCTATCTAATGCAAGAAATGAAACTCGCAGAGTTCAAGAACAAGAAGCCGCCGGAGCTGATCGCTTACGCCGAAACGCTCGAGGTGGAGAACGCCAGCGTCATGCGCAAGCAGGAGCTGATGTTCGCGATCCTGAAGAAGCTCGCCGCGCAGGACATCGAGATCATCGGTGATGGCGTGGTGGAGGTGCTGCAGGACGGCTTCGGCTTCCTGCGCTCGGCCAACGCAAACTACCTGCCCGGCCCCGACGACATCTATATCTCGCCGTCGCAGATCCGGCGCTTCTCGCTCAAGACCGGCGACACGGTCGAAGGACCGATCCGCAGCCCGAAAGAGGGCGAGCGCTATTTCGCGCTGCTCAAGGTCAACACCATCAATTTCGACGATCCGGAAAAAATCCGGCACAAGATACACTTCGACAATCTGACGCCGCTCTACCCGACCTCGCGGCTGAAGATGGAGGTCGACACTCCCCCCACCAAGGACATCTCGCCGCGCGTGATTGACCTGGTGGCGCCGATCGGCAAGGGCCAGCGCGCGCTGATCAACGCGCAGCCGCGCACCGGTAAGACGGTGCTGTTGCAGAACATCGCGCATTCGATCACCGCCAATCATCCGGAATGCTACCTGATCGTGCTTTTGATCGACGAGCGTCCTGAAGAAGTGACCGACATGCAACGCTCGGTGAAGGGCGAGGTCATCTCCTCGACCTTCGACGAGCCAGCCGCGCGTCACGTGCAGGTCGCCGAAATGGTGATCGAGAAGGCCAAGCGCCTGGTTGAGCATGGTCGCGACGTCGTCATCCTGCTCGATTCGATCACCCGCCTCGGCCGCGCCTACAACACGGTCGTGCCGTCATCCGGCAAGGTGCTAACCGGCGGTGTCGACGCCAACGCGCTGCAACGCCCGAAGCGTTTCTTTGGTGCGGCCCGCAATATCGAAGAAGGCGGTTCGCTGACCATTATCGCCACCGCGCTGATCGACACCGGCAGCCGCATGGACGAAGTCATCTTCGAAGAGTTCAAGGGCACCGGCAACTGCGAAATCCAGCTCGACCGCAAGGTGGCCGACAAGCGCATCTATCCGGCGATCGACATCCTCAAGTCTGGTACCCGCAAGGAAGACCTGCTGGTGCCGCGATCGGACCTGCAGAAGATCTTCGTGCTGCGCCGCGTCCTAGCGCCGATGGGCACGACCGACGCGATCGAGTTCCTGATCGACAAGCTCAAGCAGACCAAGACCAACGCGGACTTCTTCGATTCGATGAATACGTGATTGGGGACTGCGGTCCCCCTTCTCCCCTTGTGGGAGAGGTGGCCGCGAAGCGGCCGGATGAGGGGTGCTCCAGCTTGACGCAGCCGCTTATCCAGTCGGAATCCGCCAGCGTCTCACTCAGCTGGAACACCCCTCATCTGTCTCGGCGCTGCGCGCCGATCCACCGCCCGGCCCTTCGCAGGCTCAGGGCGTTCGAAGCTCGAAAAGCCAATCAATTGGCTTTTCGTCCGCTGCGCGGACCGCCTCTCACCCCACAAG
>NZ_RZRY01000392.1:0-6046 GCF_003998035.1 Mesorhizobium sp. M2A.F.Ca.ET.039.01.1.1
AACCGCCGCGACTATGCGGTGCCGCCGCCTGAGCCGACCCTGCTCGACCGGCTGACGGAGCGCGGCAGCAAGGTCATCGCCGTCGGCAAGATCGGCGATATCTTCGCCCATCGCGGCATCTCGCAGGTGCGCAAGGCCGGCGGCAACATGGCGATGTTCGACAAGGCGCTCGGCGCCATGGACGATGCCGGCGACGGCGACCTGGTCTTTGCCAATTTCGTCGACTTCGACACCGAGTTCGGTCACCGGCGCGATGTCGCCGGCTACGCGGCCGCGCTCGAAGCCTTCGACCGCCGGCTGCCCGAGGCGCTGTCGCGCATCAGGCCGGGCGACCTTCTCATCCTCACAGCCGACCATGGCAACGACCCGACCTGGCGCGGCACTGACCATACGCGTGAGCGCGTTCCGGTGATCGGCATCGGGCCGGGGCTGAAGGGCGGCGACATCGGGCTGAGGCCAACCTTCGCCGATATCGGCGAAACCGTTGCGGATCACCTTGGCCTGGCAGCCGGACGCCATGGGACATCATTCCTTGCAGCGATAGGCGGCCATGCCTGAACTGCCTGAAGTCGAAACCGTCCGGCGCGGACTGCAGCCGGTCCTGGAAGGGGCGCGGCTGGTCAAGGTCGAAGCGCGCAGGCCCGACCTTCGCTTTCCTTTTCCCGAGCGCTTTTCGGAGCGGCTGACAGGCAAGACCTTGACGGCGCTTGGCCGGCGCGCCAAATACCTGACGATGCATGTCGAAGATGGTCCGGTGCTGATCTGCCACCTCGGCATGTCGGGGTCGTTCCGGATCGAAAGCGCCGGGAGCAGCGACCTCCCCGGCTCCTTCCATCAGGAGCGCTCGAAGATCGCCGCGCACGACCATGTCGTGTTCGACGTCACCTCGCCGAACGGCGTGCGGTCCAGCATCATCTTCAACGACCCGCGCCGCTTCGGCTTCATGCTGTTTGCCGAAGGCGCGCCGGACACCCATCCGATGCTGGCGGGACTCGGCATCGAGCCAACCGGTAACGCGCTCGACGGCCCCCTGCTCGCCTCGCTGCTGAAGGATCGCAGATCGCCGCTCAAGGCGGCGCTGCTCGACCAGCGCCTGATCGCCGGGCTCGGCAATATATATGTCTCGGAAGCACTGTGGCGCGCCGGGCTCTCGCCGCTGCGCGAAGCCGGCACCATCGCCGGCTCGGCCAAGAAGGCGAAGGGACAAAGCGAACGCCTCGCCGAGGCGATCCGCTCGGTCATCGCCGATGCGATCGCCGCCGGCGGCTCGTCGCTGCGCGACTATGTCCAGGCCGACGGATCGCTCGGCTATTTCCAGCATTCCTTCGCGGTCTACGATCGCGAGGGGGAGCCGTGCCAGAAGCCGGGCTGCCGCGGCCATGTCGAACGCATCGTGCAGAGCGGCCGCTCGACCTTCTATTGCCGGACCTGTCAGCGGTAAGCTAGGAACGGTATCGATCATCCCACCCCCGCGGAGGAAGCGAACCATGACCTATGAAACCATTCTCGTGGAAACACGCGGCAAGGTCGGGTTGATCACGCTGAACCGGCCCAAGGCGCTCAATGCACTGAATTCGCAGGTGCTTGCGGAGGTGGTCGCGGCGGCGAGCGCGTTCGATGCCGATCCCGCCATCGGCGCGATGGTGCTTACGGGCTCGGAAAAGGCGTTCGCCGCCGGCGCCGACATCAAGGAAATGCAGGCGATGTCCTTCGCCGACGCCTACACGCAGGATTTCTTCGTCGGCTGGGAGGAATTCACGCGCACGCGCAAACCCATCGTCGCGGCGGTCGCTGGCTATGCGCTCGGCGGCGGCTGCGAGCTGGCCATGATGTGCGACTTCATCCTCGCCGGCGACAACGCCAAATTCGGCCAGCCCGAGATCACGCTCGGCGTCATGCCGGGCATGGGCGGCTCACAGCGGCTGACCCGATTCGTCGGCAAGTCCAAGGCGATGGACATGTGCCTGACCGGGCGGATGATGGACGCGGCCGAGGCCGAGAGGAGCGGGCTGGTGTCGCGGGTGGTCCCGGTCGCCGAGCTGCTCGACGAAACGCTGAAGGCGGCGGCGAAGATCGCCGAGTTCTCGCTGCCGTCGGTGATAATGACCAAGGAAGCCGTCAACCGCGCTTACGAGACGACGTTGGCCGAGGGGCTGCGCTTCGAGCGCCGTCTTTTCCATTCGCTGTTTGCGCTCGACGACCAGAAAGAAGGCATGGCCGCCTTCGTCGAGAAGCGGAAGCCGAACTTCACCAACCGCTAAAGCATGTCTCCCGAAAGTGGGGACCGGTTTCGGGATAAAGACATGCTTAAAATCAAAACCTAAAGCGCATGGAGCGAATCTGAAAGATCGCGACGCGCTTTAGGCGCTTCGCCCAGGTGGCCGCGATTTTGCGGGACATGACATCGAGGCCCAAAAAGACCGCGAAGCGGCGTTGACGAGGCGGAAAAGCTGAACTATAAGCCGCACCAACCGAGGCGGCCCGTGGCTGCCCGTTTGTTTTTTGCGCCCTGCGACATCGCTGGCGTTCACCAGATCAGAAGAGAGGCATCATGGCCAATACTTCCTCGGCCAAAAAGGCTACGCGCAAGATCGCCCGCCGCGCTGCGGTCAACAAGAACCGCCGCTCGCGCGTCCGCACCTATGTCCGCAAGGTCGAAGAGGCACTGGCCGCCGGCGACAAGGCCGCTGCGGTGGAAGCCTTCAAGGCTGCGGAACCGGAATTGATGCGCGCCGCCACCAAGGGCGTCGTCCACAAGAACACGGCTTCCCGCAAGGTTTCGCGACTGGCTCAGCGGGTCAAGACGCTGTCGGCCTGACCGACTCAATCCTCCATCGATTTGGAACCCGGCCGCACAGGCCGGGTTTTTTCGTTTGCCGGCAAGTACTTAAAAAGTTCGCCCGCAAGCTGCACTTGTGAGGCGATTCAAAATGCCGGTATTGTTTTGCCGGCATATACAGCGCCGCTTATATCTGCGCGCCTCTGCCGCGGCAGCTGCCCAAATTCTCCTGTCAAAAATTCCGCATTCTTTTCAGGTGCTTACAGACGGTCATCCACAGCTTGTTCAACGCACGGCCGGACCGCGGGGGAGAAGTAGCTGTCAAGAGAATTATTTCAGAATATTTCGTTTCGGGCGGTCTTTTTCATATTCGCCGGAAAAGGGTTTGAATCACAATGGCTTTGTCAAAACGTGCCGTCGCAGCACCCGAATTCAAGCCCCGTTCGGTAACCAGATTCGTTAAAAAACCGTTAGATGTGGCCTTGCCCTATCCACAGCGATTTCGGTAATGTCCATCCATCGAAGGGACGGGCACTAAGCCCCTGACCCAGCCTGAATCGGCCAGCACAAAATGGCAGAATTCATGACGTGGAGCAATTCCGCGCGTGGCTTGGTTTGTCTCTTCGGTGCGGTAGGGGACTGGCGTAATTGTACATTGGCGGTCGATGTCTCGCCGGCGTTTTCGCCGGAGGGTGGCGTATTGCCTTGTCTTTGTCGGAAGCCGGCGTGCGGAGCCGGCGGCTGGTCCCTTGCGCGAGTTGCGATGACCGTTTGCCGGCGGCGGCAGGGCAGCGCGGCGAATGAGGTCGCCGGACCAAGGATGCAGGAGGCGCATCCCCGGCGGGAAAAGGGTACGAGAAGACAAGGAACTGTGATCATGCAAAGCGGCATCGAGAGGGAGATAGCGGGCGATCTCCCATTTCCAGCAACTTTTGTCGGAGAGGGCGACGTGGCGGTATCCAGCGACGCGGAACAGAAGTTCGAACGGGTCAAGGCCCAGCTGAAGGCGCGTCTGGGGGCCGAGGTCTATTCGAGCTGGTTTGGTCGCATGAAGGTCGCCGAGGCCTCCCGCGGCATTGTCCGCATCTCGGTGCCGACCGCCTTCCTGCGGTCATGGATCAACGGCCACTATCTCGAGCTTATCGCGGAGCTGTGGCGGCATGAGGATCCCGACGTCCTCAAGATCGAGATCGTCGTGCGCACCGCGACGCGCCAGGGGCGCAACCATGTCGAGCCGGAAATCGCGCCGGCCCGCAAGACGACCAGGCAGACGCACACCGCGCTCGCCAACGGCACCGCGAGCGCCGGACGCGTGGAACAACGGGCGCCGGCGCCCCGCCAGGGCGCGTCCGCGGAACCGGAGTTCCGCCACAATGTTCTGGGGTCGCCGCTCGACCCGCGCTACACGTTCGCCTCCTTCATCGAGGGACCGTCCAACAGGGTGGCCTTCGCGGCGGCGAGAGCCGTGGCGGAATCGCAGTCGAGCGCGGTGCGTTTCAACCCGCTTTTCCTGCATGCCACCGTCGGGCTCGGCAAGACGCATCTCTTGCAGGCGATCGCGGCGGAATCGCTGCGACACAATCCGAAGTCGCGCGTCGTCTATCTGACGGCGGAGTATTTCATGTGGCGCTTCGCCACCGCGATCCGCGACAACAACGCGCTGACGCTGAAGGAGCAGCTGCGCGACATCGATCTCCTGATCATCGACGACATGCAGTTCCTGCAAGGCAAATCGATCCAGCACGAATTCTGCCACCTCATCAACATGCTGCTCGACAGCGCCAAGCAGGTGGTGGTCGCGGCCGACCGGCCGCCGTCGGAACTGGAATCGCTGGAACCGCGCGTGCGGTCGCGCCTCAATGGCGGCGTGGCGCTGGAAATGTCGGCGCCGGATTTCGCCATGCGGCTCGGCATGCTGAAGCTGCGCCGCGCCACCGCCAAGAGCGATGACACCTCGCTCGACATCTCGGACGAGATCCTGGAGCATGTCGCCCGTACGGTCACCGGCAGCGGGCGCGAGCTTGAGGGCGCCTTCAACCAGCTTCTGTTTCGCCAGTCCTTCGAGCCGCAGATCACGATCGACCGGATCGACGAGATCCTCGGCCACATCTATCGCTCGGGCGAGCCGAAGCGGGTGCGCATCGAGGACATCCAGCGCATCGTGGCGCGCCATTACAACGTGTCGAAGACGGAGCTTCTGTCCAACCGGCGCACGCGCACGATCGTCAAGCCGCGGCAGGTGGCCATGTATCTGTCGAAAGTGATGACGCCGCGCTCGCTGCCGGAGATCGGGCGGCGTTTCGGCGGCCGCGACCACACGACCGTGCTGCATGCCGTGCGCAAGATCGAGGACCTTTCGGGCGGGGACAACACGCTGGCGCAGGAGCTCGAACTGCTCAGAAGGCTGATCAACGACCAGGCCTGAGGCGATGCAAAAATGGCCGGCGACCCGCTTCGCCGGCTTTATCCCCAGAAAGCCCGCGCAACCGGCCCGAACCGGTGCCGCGGGCTTGCCTTTGCAGGCTTTTTACTGTCAGCTTACGGAGATTCTGGAAGCCTTTCAGGGCTTTCGCGGGATGCCGCCTGCCGGTGACCCGTTCATTCATTGAAGCGAGCCTGTTCGTCATGCGTGTTATCCTGGAACGGTCAAATCTCCTGAAGTCCCTCAACCACGTCCACCGCGTGGTCGAGCGGCGCAACACCATCCCGATCCTCTCCAACGTGCTGCTCAGCGCCGAAGGCGCGAGCCTCGAGATGAAGGCGACCGACCTCGACCTCGAGGTGACAGAGGCGACACCCGCCAAGGTCGAGCGCGGCGGCGCGACGACGGTGCCGGCGCATCTGCTCTACGACATCGTGCGCAAGCTTTCCGATGGCGCAGAGGTGATGCTGAAGACGGACGAGGACGGCAACGCGATGACCGTCACCTCCGGCCGTTCCAGCTTCCGCCTGCAGTGCCTGCCGCAATCCGACTTCCCGGAGCTTTCGGCCGGCTCGTTCTCGCATATCTTCCGGCTGGAATCGGCGGCGCTGAAGGGGCTGATCGACAAGACCCAGTTCGCCATCTCGACCGAGGAAACGCGCTACTACCTCAACGGCATCTACCTGCACGCCGTCGAAGTCGGCGGCAAGCTGAAGCTGCGCTCGGTGGCGACCGACGGACATCGCCTGGCGCGCGCCGAGATCGACGCGCCGGCAGGTTCAGAAGGCATGCCGGGCATCATCATTCCGCGCAAGACGGTGAGCGAGCTGCAGAAGCTGGTCGAC
>NZ_RZRY01000393.1:0-5990 GCF_003998035.1 Mesorhizobium sp. M2A.F.Ca.ET.039.01.1.1
ACACATGCCGCGCCGGAGCGCGCCATGTCCAATGCGGCCGACATCGTCGATGCCGACTATGTGGTGCTGCCGCGTTTTGCCGCGCATCCGGAGCGGTCGCCGCCCCAGCCGCAGATCCCGCCGCCGCCGCCGATCGAAGGCATGGGCATGCTGCGCAAGCCGGATGCCGCGCCGTCGCGGCCGTCGCGGGGCGGCCCGATGTTCTGGATCGCCGGAGTCGGCATAGCACTCTCCTCCTTCTGGGTGTCGGGCGGTCATGCGCTGGTCCGGCACAGTCCGTTCTGGGTGACCGCTGGGCCGGCGAGCGCACTCACCATTTCCGGCGTGACGTCGCGCATCGATGCGTCGGGCCTGAAACCGGTGTTGTTCGTCGATGGCGAGGCAGCCAATGACGGTTTGACATCGCAAGCATTGCCGCCGCTCGAAATCCGCGTCACCGACAACGACCGCAATATCATCCGCTACAGGCTGGGGACATCCAATCGCGCACTGGCACCCGGCGAAAGATTCGGCTTTTCCAGCCGCCTCGATGTGCCTAGAAACGGCGTCAGGACTGTCGCAGTAATCTTCGCCGGCTAGGTATGCCGATATTCAGGTGAGGCCGGCCTGCGAACGACGGCTTCCTGCGCTTCCGGTGCTCACGCACTTCAGGTACGCTCCGCTCCGGTTCTCGGAAGCCATCGTTCTCGGCTCGGCCTGACCTGAATCTCGATACACCTAGCACCTGGCATCCCAGGTGATTCTGAAGGACGAAAGAATGCCAGTTGTGCGCGGCAAGGACATCGAGGTGCTGTTTTCGGCGTCGGCAATCGCGCGCCGCAATCTCGAGCTCGCCAAGGAAATCGCCGGGCGCGACTACCATGACCTGCTGGTGATATCGATTCTCAAGGGCTCGTTCGTCTTCGCGGCCGATCTCATCCGCGCCATGCATGATGTCGGCCTGTCGCCGGAAGTCGAGTTCATCTTCATCTCGAGCTACGGCGCCGGCACCACGAGCGGCGAGGTCAGGGTGCTGCGCGACATCGACAACGAGGTCGCCGGCCGCGACGTGCTGTTGATCGACGACATACTGGAATCCGGCAAGACGCTTTCCTACACCCGCGATCTGATGCTGGCGCGCGGCGCCAGGAGCTGCGCCATCGCGGTGCTGCTCGACAAGCGCATGCGCCGTCAGACCGCGCTCAACGCCGATTATGTCGGCTTCGACTGCCCGGACTATTTCGTGGTCGGCTATGGCATGGACGTCGCCCACGCGTTTCGCGAACTGCCGTTTGTCGGGGTGGTGAAGGGCGACGCCTGAAGAGCCCCCGTTTCGCCCCGAAAAGCCGCTGATCGTTAGAATTTTCAGAAAACGTCAACGTTTCGCCGGCATCTATCTCGGCATGGCAAAGCTTCTGATCGTCGAGGACGATGAGTCCGTCCGCACCCTCGCCGCCCGCGCTCTGGAGCGCGACGGCCATGATGTCACCGTCGCCACCGATGGGTCGCAAGGGCTGGACGCGATCCGGCAGGCCCGCGGCGGCTACGATCTGGTGGTGTCCGACATCCGTATGCCGGAGATGGACGGCATCGAGATGGCGACTGCCGCCGCAAGAGAGTTCCCGACGCTGCGGATCATGCTGATGACCGGCTATGCCGACCAGCGCGAGCGCGCCGAGGAGCTCAACGGCATCATCCTCGACGTCGTGCAGAAGCCGTTCACGCTTGCCGAGATCCGCGCCCGCGTCGGCAAGGCGTTAAGCTGCTTCGCTTGAGACCGCACCGGCCGCGGGTGCTGCGCTTCGCCGGCGCTCGCCGGTGAGCGCAAGCAGGCCGGCGCCGATGATCAGCGCCGCGCCGAGCACGGTCGTCTCGCGCGGCACTTCGGCGAAGAACAGGAAACCCCACAGCGGCGACCACAGGATGCCGGTGTATTCGAAGGTGGCGACGCGGTTTGCCGGCGCCATTCGGTAGGCTTGCGACAGCAGGATCATGCCGGCGGAAGCGACGAAGCCGCAGGCGGCCATCTTCAGGAAATCCGGCATCGTCGGCCACACCCACGGCCGCACCAGGAATTCGACGCTCGGATGCGCCGCATGGGTGATGCCGGCGAGATGGAAGACGGTCGCGACCGCGACGGCGCCGCTGAGATAAGCGCCGTTCTGGTAGAAGGCCATCACCGTCGATGATTCGGTGTCGCCGATGCGGCGCGCCATCAACTGCGAAAAGCCGTATAGGAAGGCCGAGCCCAGCGACAGCAGCGCCGCCCAGTCGAACACGCCGGCGCCCGGGCGCACCATCACCAGCACGCCGACAAGGCCGATCAGCACCGTCGCCAGCGTCTTCCAGGAGACGCGCTCGCCGAGATAAGGTCCGGCCATCGCCATGATGAACAGCGGCGCCATGAAATAGAGCGCCACCGCGTCTGCCAGGGGCAAGGCCGCGATCGCGAGATAATAGACCGTATAGGACGAGAACTGGATGAAGGCGCGCAGCGTCAGCAGGCCGAAGCGCTTGGACAGCACCGCCTTCAGGCCGACATCGGCCTGGACGATGACGATCAGGATCGGCAGCGCGACGATGGCGCGGATCGCCATCACCTCGGTCACCGGATAGCCGCCCGACACCGCCTTCACCAGCGGATCCTGCAGCGAAAAGACCAGCACGCCGAGGCAGAGGCTCAGAATGCCAAGCACCAACCGGTTCCGCATCAGTCTCGGCCCCCCGCGAGCCGCATCGATATTCATTTCACGCAATTCCGGACGGAAAACCGCAAGCACTTTTCCTGGAATTGCTCCTAGAGCAGGATGACGCTTCGTTGAACCGTCATCCTGCTCCAACTCTTGTTGTTTGAGCATGATCTCGCCCGAAAACCGGTTCCCACTTTTCGCTGACGCGGTCCTTCGGTTCGGGATCATGCTCTTAAAAAGAACCCGCTACCGTTTCGCGCAGCGGGTACGAGTGAGGACTCTTCGATTGGTCCGCGGCCGACTCGCGACCGCCTATCCAATGGGTATGGGAACTATCCTGCGGCGTTTGACATGTTGCAAACGAATTGGGATGATGCCAGCAATCAGATTTGCTTATGGCGGTTTTCGATGAGACCAGTCCTCGACAGCGACCTCCTGCGCACCTTCGTGGCGGTGGCCGAAACCGGCAATTTCACGCGCGCGGCGGAGAAAGCCGGGCGCACGCAATCGGCCGTGTCCATGCAGATGAAGAAGCTGGAGGACATGGTCGGCGACAATCTGTTCGAGCGCGGCTCGCGCGGCGTGGCGCTGACGCGCCGCGGCGGCGAGTTGATCGCCAATGCGCGCCGGATCGTCTCGCTGCTCGACGAAACGGCTGCCTCGCTGGTGGCGCCGCCGCTTGGCGGGCTGGTGCGCATCGGCATCCCGGCCGAATATGGCCGCTCGATCCTGTCGCGGGCGCTGGGCGAATTCGCCAAGCGCCATCCGCGCGTCGAGGTCACGGTGCGCTACGCGCATTCGGATTCGCAGGTGAGGGCGCTCGCGGCCGGCGAGCTCGATCTCGCCGTGGTGTTCGAATGGGAGGGCTCTTCCGGCGGCGAGGTGCTGATGCACGACCCGACGGTCTGGGTGACTTCGACGCTGCACCGCATGCATGAGGACCGGCCGGTGCCGATCGCGCTCTACAGCCGCAACGGCTGGTGCCGCGACTTCGCCATCAAGTCGCTGCAGCAGCGCGGCCTCGATTACCGCGTCGCCTATACCAGCGACACCAATGGCGGCCTGACGCTCGCGGTGACTTCCGGCCTGGCGATCGCGCCGATTTCGCGCAGCAACATCCCGCCCGATTGCCGGGAATTGACGGCCGCCGACGGCTTCGGCGACATCGATTCGTCAAACGTCGTCCTGCATCGCAATCCGCTCGCGACCGGCGAGGCGATCGACGGCATGGAAAACGCGATCCGCGACGCCTTCATGCTGACAAGGCAGGTCGCGCCTGCGGCATAGATACCGACGCACAGCGATCCTTCGCGCCCCCCTCTGTCCTACCGGACATCTCCCCCACAAGGGGGGAGATAGCCAGTTCCCGCGACCGCGCTTTTCCTGCGGTGTTGGTGATTGCGGCGCTGGCAATTGGCGAAAGCGGTGACGACATCCGATCTCCCCCCAAGTGGGGGAGATGTCCGGCAGGACAGAGGGGGGCGCTGTCCCGCCAGCATCCCAAAAGTGGGCAAGGGCCGTCACATCCAGTCTAACAGCTGTGAGGCAGAAGCTACTTCAGCTCCAGCAGCCGTTCGAGATAGCTGCGCTCGATGTCGGGGCTGAGCGCATTGCCGAGCCGCTTGCGGATCGCGTCGAGGATCTGGCGGGCGCGCTGGACGTCGATCTCGTCGGGAACCTTGACCGAAGTGCCGTCATCGGGGCCATTGGTGGCGCGCGGCCGTCCCAGCGGGTCACGGTCGGCATTCTGCTCGCGACCGCCCTGCTCGCTGCCTCCCTGGTCCCCCTGCATGGCCTGCATCTGCTTCATCATGTCCTTGGCGCCGCGGCGCAGCGCTTCCAACGCGCGACCCTGGTGGCCGACGGCCTGGTCGCCGTCGCCCTGGCCGAGCGATTGCTCGGCATTGCCCATCGACTTTCCGGCTTCGCCAAAACCCTCATTGGGCTCCATGCCCATGCCTTCGAGCCCTTTCTTCAGCTGATTGAGCTCGCTCTGCAGCTGGCCCTGGCCTTCCTGCAACTGCTTCAATGCATCGGCGAAATCCTTCGGCGACATTTTCGGCCGTGCCAGCGGATCGCGGTCTTGGCCGGGACCCGGCCGCTGCTGGTCATTGGGCTGGCCCTGCTCGCCATCCTCGCCAAGCTGCTGCTGCTCGCCGCCTTCGCCACGCTGACCGCGCTGCATCTGGTCCAGGCGGAAGGTGTCGTTCATCATCTCCTGCTGGCGACGCATGATGTCGCCGAGCTTGTCCATCTGCTGACGCAGCTCGCTGTCCTGCTCGCCGCCCTGCTGCTGGCGGCCGGCCTGCAGGTTGTTCATCATGTCCTGCAGCTCGGAGAGAAGCTGCTGCGCCTTGTCGCGATCGCCGGATTTGGCCAGGTTTTCGATCTGATCCATCATGCGGTCGATGTCGCTCTGGCGCAGCTCGCGGCCGTTCTGCTGCATCTGCGGCGCGTTCGGGTTCTGCTGCGCGCGCTGGGCGAATTCCTGCAGGAACTGGTTCATCGCCTCGCGCAGTTCCTTCATCGCCTTCTCGATCTCCTGATCGCTGGCGCCATTCTTGATGGCGTCCTGCAAGGCCTGCTGCGCCTGGCGCAGCCGCCGCTCGGCGGCCGAGAGATTGCCCTCCTCGATGCCGAGCGCGAGCTCCCAGAGATAGGAGACGACGTTGCGCAGCTGGTCGTCGCTCTCGGAGAGCTTCAGACGGCTCCTTGCGCTCACGATGGCGAGATAGTTCGACATGTTGTCGAACGTGTCCTCGGGCCGCAGCGTGATCGCGTCCATCAGGTCGAGAACGCGCGGCTTGGCGTTGGTATCCAGCGCCAACAGCCGGCGCTGCTCGATCACCGCGCGGGCCAGCGGGTTGGCGAAGGGCCGCTCCGGCATCATGAGCGTCTTGGTTTCGCTGGTCGCGGTGTGGCCGGCATCGTCGGTGACGCTCAGCGTCAGCTTGATGCCGCTGCCGGCCCAGACATGCTCGGTCAGGTCCTTGGTCGTCTTGGCCGCATTCGTCTTGCCGCCGCGGCGCGGCAGGGTCAGCGGCAGGTCCGGCGGGCCGTAGAGCGGATGCGCATTGGCGGCCGGCGGATCCGACAGCTCGAAAACGGCCTTGGCCGAGGCTGCGCCGTAATCGTCATCGATCTCGTAGTTCAGCTCCATGGAGCCGTTGACGGCGCGCTTCGGCTCGCCGACGAAGCGGATCGCCGGCGGCTTGTCGGGAATGACGGCAAAGGCCCAGTGGCCGAGATCGCTTTCGGCGGATTTCAGCGTCAGCGTGCCGTTCGAATCCAGCTTGCCGGAGAACTGGCGCACTTTGGGCG
>NZ_RZRY01000394.1:0-5963 GCF_003998035.1 Mesorhizobium sp. M2A.F.Ca.ET.039.01.1.1
GACGAGATGCGCAGGATCGTCGAGGGCCGCCAGAGCCAGATCGCCGACGCACGCTCGCCCGGCCGTTTTGTCGGAATCGATCCGGAGCCGCGCCCGGGCGTCCGTTCGGGCCATATGCCGGGCGCGCATAATGTCCCGATCACGGCGCTTGCCGAGAATGGCGAGCTGCTGCCCAAGGATCGACTGCGTAAGGTGATCGAGGATGCCGGCATCGACCTGTCGAAGCCGGTCGTCACGTCCTGTGGCTCGGGCATCACGGCGGCGGCGATCACGCTCGCGTTGGAGACGCTCGGCCATACCGACAACCGCCTTTACGACGGTTCGTGGACGGAATGGGGCGGTCTCAGCGACACGCCGGTGGTGACGGGGAAAGAATGATGGAAAACGGCGCGCCGCAAGCTATCGATGTCACGGTCACGTTCCTGGAGATGCACGCCGCGCCGGCGGTTTCGTCGCCGATCCCCTACAACCGGCAGATCGCGCTGCTGAAGACCAAGGACATCCCGCTCCATTTCTACCGCTATTTGATAGATCGCGTCGGGCGCAAATGGCACTGGGTCAATGTGCTGAGGATGAGCGACGAGGAGCTTGCCGCCGGCCTGCACCGCGAGGACCGCGACGTCAGGGTGCTCTATCTCGATGGCGCTCCAGCCGGCTTCTTCGACCTAAAGCCGCATCTTCCGGACGAAGTGGAGCTCGCCTATTTCGGCATGATGGAACATGCGCATGGCCAGGGCATCGGCCGCTGGTTCCTCGGCGCGGCGATCTCGGCGGCCTGGGCATATGGGCCAAAGTTCGTGTCCGTGCAGACCTGCACGCTCGACCATCCGGCGGCACTGCCGCTGTACCAGAAACTCGGCTTCACGCCTGTGGCGCAGAAGAAGGAAGTCGTGCACCCGCTGACCTTCGCCGAGCGTTCGGCCAGCGTCATGCGAGGCTAGACCCGTTTCACGCCGCAGCCGAGCCCAACCGGCGAACGCTTTTCCCGGAATTGCCGTGGGCCTGAACATCCCGTTCATCGCCGCTTCAGACTGTCTTTGCCATTGTCCGGCCGCATTACGAGGCCGAGCTTGTAGGAGAAAAGACATGTTGACCCGACGTATGTTTGCCGTTGCCGCGATCGCGGCAATTGCCATGCCGAGCCTGGCATTCGCACAGGCGACCACGCCTTCGGCCGCGACCATCGAGCGGCAGCTCGAGGCCGCGCCCAGGAAGAAGCTGCGCCCCAATGAACGTGTCACTATTCGCGAGTTCAAGCGCCGGCCGGACCTGCGGCACATGGCGCGTTCGATCGACATCCAGTCGATCAATTTCGAGTTCGGCTCGCCCGCCATCGCCCCCTCGCAATATGGCAAGGTCGAGATCATCGCCGACGCGCTCCATCGCATCCTGCGACGCGACCGTGGCGCCCGCATCCTGATCGAGGGCCACACCGACGCTGTCGGCTCCTTCGAGTCGAACCAGGTCCTGTCCGAGCGCCGGGCCGCCTCCCTCAAGCGGACCCTGGTAGGCGAGTTCGGCGTGCCCGCATTCGCGCTGGAAACCGTTGGCTATGGCGAGGAATTCCTGCTCGTTCCGACCCAGCAGGAGAACTGGCGCAACCGCCGCGTGACGCTGCGCCGCTTCGACGACTTCGTGCGGTAACGCTCAGTCCGACAATGCCGATGTCTAGAGCCCGGTTGCGCAAAGCAGCCGGGCTCTTCCATATGCGTGCCGCTAGAGCAATTCCAGGAAAAGTGTGAGCGGTTTTCCGTCCGGAATTGCGTAAAAACCAAGAGTTAGAGCGGTTCGCCGTTTCCGTGAAACGGTGAACCGCTCTAGGCAGGAATCGGGTGGGAGGCACTGCCGCCAAAGCATAATTTCCGGACATCGCCACCGGAGATTTTGCCATGAGCATCCAGTTCAAAGCCTTGCCGACCGAAGCCGTGCGCGCCTTGCAGGGGGGAGGGCCCGACGCCTATGGCCTTGCCCCGGAACATCGGATTTCCGACGGCGACGGCGTGCCCTGCAGGCATTGCATGAAAAACGTCGCAGTCGGCGACGGCTATCTGATCATGGCCTACAGGCCATTCCCGGAACTGCAGCCCTATGCCGAGACCGGCCCGATCTTCCTACACGCCGAGGAATGCGAACGCGCCGCCGACGGGGAGGCGCTGCCGGAAATGCTCGCAAGCAGCGACTATATCGTCAGGGGCTATGGCAAGGACGATCGCATCGTCTATGGCAGCGGCGCGGTCACGCCGACGGGCGATATCGCAGCCCGCGCCACGACACTGCTTGAGCGCGACGACATCGCCTACATCCACGTCCGCTCGGCGCGGAACAATTGCTATCAATGCCGCATCGAGCGGGCCTGATCCCAAACCGACAAGCCCCAAAAAAGAAGCCCGCCGATGGTCAGGCGGGCCGTTGGAGGGTCTGACAGAAGCTGTCGGCAAGTGCTGTCAGGGCGGGATTGTCCGAACCCGGCAAGCAGCACAGACCGCCAGTAGCATCGCGTGTCTAGGCATCTTTCCCGCCGCGCGAATGTGAAGCACTTCACACAGGGACGCATAACGGCCGAAAGACAGGATCGAAGTCCGTCAAGACTGTCGTATTCTCGTCGTACTCCTTTGCTAAGAAGCAATGGTTGATGATCAGTCGACCGCGGATGGACCGGCGGCAGGTCGCAACATCGAGGAAGCGGGGCTTTTGCTCCGCTTTTTTGTTGTCCGGACTTCTTCACGGAAACCTACTTCCGCGCAAGAAAAAAGCCCGCCGGAGTTAACCGGCGGGCGTGACAGGAGGAATTCTTGCCGGATATCAGGCGGCGAGCACCGCTTTCGGCTCGACCATTTCGTAGCCGAGCGCTTCGGCGACGGCGCGGTTGGTGATCTTGCCCTTGTGGACGTTGAGGCCGTTGCGCAGGTGGTGGTCGTCGACCAGCGCCTTGAGCCCCTTGTCGGCGAGCTGCAGGCCATAGTGCAGCGTCGCGTTGTTGAGCGCGTGCGCCGAGGTGACCGGCACGGCGCCCGGCATGTTGGCGACGCAATAGTGGATCACACCGTCGACCTCGTAGGTCGGATCGGCATGCGTCGTGGCATGCGAGGTCTCGAAGCAGCCGCCCTGGTCGATCGCGACGTCGACCAGCACCGAGCCCTTCTTCATGCCGGAAAGCATCTCGCGGGTGACGAGCTTGGGCGCCGCGGCGCCCGGGATCAGCACGGCGCCGATAACGACGTCGGCCGAGAAGCATTCCTCTTCCAACGCCTCGACGGTCGAGTAACGCGTGTGGACGCGGCCGCCAAAAATGTCGTCGAGCTGGCGCAGACGCGGGATCGAGCGGTCGATGATGGTGACGTCGGCGCCGAGGCCGGCCGCCATCTTGGCCGCATGCAGGCCGACGACGCCGCCGCCGAGCACGGTGACCTTGCCGGGCAGCACGCCCGGCACGCCGCCAAGCAGCACACCGCGGCCGCCATTGGCCTTCTGCAGCGCTGTCGCGCCAGCCTGGATCGACAGGCGGCCGGCGACTTCCGACATCGGCGCGAGCAGCGGCAGGCCGCCGCGGTCGTCGGTCACGGTCTCATAGGCAATCGCGGTGACGCCCGAAGCGAGAAGACCCTTGGTCTGCTCCGGATCCGGAGCCAGGTGCAGATAGGTATAGAGGATCTGGCCGTCGCGCAGCTGCACCCATTCATTGGGCTGCGGTTCCTTGACCTTGACGATCATGTCCGACTTGGCGAACACGTCGGCCGCCGTCTTGGCGATGGTGGCGCCAGCGGCGCGATAGGCGTTGTCGTCGGCGCCGATGCCGGCGCCGGCGCCGGTCTCGACCAGCACGTCGTGGCCGTGCGCGACATATTCGCGGACCGAGCCGGGCGTCAGGCCGACGCGATATTCATGGTTCTTGATTTCCTTGGGGCAGCCGACACGCATCTTTCTTCTCCTGTCCACGCCCTTTCAGGGGCGCTCTCCCTGTCATTGGTGCATGCCATCAGCTCCGGAACGCCGCGCGATTTGGAGGCGACACGCAATAATCGCAGTCAACCACGAATCGTTCCGTATGTGTTTGCGAATGCACTTGCGGCAAGGATCGGTCTTCGATAATCGTTGCGCAAAATAGCCGGAAATTCGCAGGAACCACGAAAAATGCCGCTCGACAGGATTGATATCGCCATTCTGGAGACTTTGCAGAAGGATGGCCGGATACCCAATGCGGCGCTTGCCGAGAAGGTCGGCCTTTCGCAATCGGCCTGCTCGCGCAGGCTCGACAACCTGGAGAAGTCCGGAACCATCCGCGGCTATCACGCGCGGCTTTCCAACAGCGCGCTCGGCCACCAGATGACGGCGATCGTGCACATATCGCTGTCGGGGCAATTCGAAAAGACGCTGTCGGATTTCGAGGCGGCGATCAAGCGTTGCCCGAACGTGCTCTCCTGCCATCTGATGTCGGGCGAATACGACTACATCCTGCGCATCGCGGCGAAGGATCTCGTCGACTATGAGCGCATCCACAAGGAGTGGCTGTCGGCGATGCCGCATGTGACCAAGATCAACTCGTCCTTCGCGCTGCGCGAGATCGTCGATCGCACGGCGGTCGGCTTGAGGCCGGAGATGGCCTAGGATCTGGATTGATAACCAGTAGGAGGCAGCAGCTGCGATATGACAGAAAGAACTACGCTCGCCGAGTCATTGCCGACAACCTCCGTCATCCGCATCTCGCGCGCCAGCTTCGACCCGGCTCGGTTTGCCGAGGTTGATGCCGCCAGCAAGAAAACCGCGCAGTACATCATCCAAGCCGTCAGACGGCTGCCGGGGCTGCTCCACTTTTATTCGGGCGTCTCGCCGAAAGGCGAGATGGTCCAAGTTAGCGTCTGGGATACCGACGAGCATGCGGCGCAACTCAACACCCTGAAGGAGATGGTCGTCGACGGCCGCAGGGACATGGAGGCGGTCGGCGTCACTTTCACGCTGATTTTCCACTATCCGATCGATGGACCTGGCCCGTTTAGGCGGGATTCGCCTCCGTCACCACAGTCGTCATCGCAATGTCGTGCGGCTGCGGGTAGATGGTGGGGATGCGCTGCAATTCATAGCCGACGCCGATCACCAGCGGCCTGAACGGCATGGCGGCCAGCGTGCGGTCGTAAAAGCCGCCGCCATAGCCCAGCCGATACTTGCCTGGATCGATGCCGACGATCGGCGAAATCACGATGTCGGGCAGGACGGGGTCGCCTTCGGCCGGGATCGGAATGTTCCAGACACCCTTTTCCAGCCGGTCGCCCGGTCTGTAGGCGCGAAACACCAGCGGCTGACCCTTCTCGATGACGACAGGCAGCGCGGTGCGGCCGCCGCGCTCGTTGATAGAGGCCATCCAGCCGCGCAGATCCGGCTCGCCGCGAAACGGCCAATAGAGGCTGACCATCCGGCCCTCTATGTCGCCGATCAGCGCGTCGAGGCCGACCGCGATACGTGCCGACATGGCGGCGCGCGCATCGGCTGAGACGGCAAGGCGGGCATTGATGAGCCGCTCGCGCTCGGCCTTGCGCCAACGCCTGATATCCGTCCAATCGGACAGCGGCTCCCGGTATTCCGGCTCGAGTTCATGCATGAAGCAGGGCGGTGATGCGTATTGGGCCGGCCCTTCGTCGTCGCGATTGTCAGCCATGATAGGCTCCTGTCATGGGGTCTCACGCTATACCTGCGGCAGCACGCGCTACATATGCATTCACGACGCCGCGCGACGACTCTGGGGCATGTTTCCAGCCGGCAAGACTGTTGTTGCAGCGCACAAAATACCTACATTCTATGTGGTAGTTTTACACCGCGAGGTGGATGAAATGAGCGAAGCCAGGCATCATGTCGTGGTCGTCGGCGCCGGATTCGGCGGGCTCGAACTCACCCGCGCGCTGGCTGGTGCGCCGGTGCGCATCACCATGATCGACAAGCGCAATCACCACCTGTTCCAGCCGCTGCTCTAC
>NZ_RZRY01000395.1:0-5961 GCF_003998035.1 Mesorhizobium sp. M2A.F.Ca.ET.039.01.1.1
GTTTTGTTTACATTGGCCATTTTCTATCCTGATGCTGCGTACAAGAAGACGGCGCGACGGGCCGTCAGGCGTCGATGAAATTGGTGATGGCTTTCAGCGTGACCTCGGGACACACTTCGTTGACGTAGTGGTCGGCTCCCGGGACGACCACCACGGGCAGATCGGGCCGCAACCGACTGGTCTTTGCCAGCGCCGCCGCCGAAACCAGCTTGCTCTCTTCGCCGCGGACGATGAGGACGGGCTTCGCCACGTCGCGGTAAGCCTGCGTCAGGTCCGCGCGAAGGCCCTTGGCGGTCTGAGCCATCGCCGAGGGCGACGCCAGCGGACGCAGACCGCCTTCGACCCGCCGATAGCCGCTCTCCGCTCTGATCCTGATGGCATCGGCGGGAATATTCGGATAGCGGCCCGCGAGATATTCCTGGACGGCCTCGACATCCCTGAAAATTCGGTCTCCGGCGTTCACCCGACTCTCCAGGGCATCGAGCGCTTCGGTCTCGATATAGGGGGTGAAGTCGATCGCGATCACGGACCGCACCAGCTCCGGATTTCTCGCCGCCGCGGTGACGGAGTTCCTGGCGCCGAGTGAATGTCCGACGAGGATGGCAGGCCCCTGGCCGAAGGCGCGTATCAGGCTGGCGATGTCATCCGCGTAGTCATTCGCCTCGTAGCCGCTTTCGGGCTTGTCGCTGAGGCCATGCCCTCTCTGGTCGACAGCTACAGTCGTGAAGCGGGCCGAAAGCTGCGCCATCAACGGCGCGAACACCGCGGAGTTAGACGTTATGCCGTGGAAAAACAGCATCAGCGGGCCGGTGCCGCTCTCGCGCACATTCAAGGCGATGCGATTGGTGTCCACACGTCGCGAACCAACCTGACTGGAAAGTACGTCTGCCACCACGTTTACGATCCCCGGCGCTGCTGCTTCCTTGCGTAAAAGGATCATACAACCACGAGGGCGTCAACCTGGATTGTCTGACATTCTTGCAATCTTAAAAGTTGACAATCTACCTGTTCCCGCTGTCCAATATGCGTGGCCTCGCATATGATGCGCGAGATTCCGACCCTGAGCCCACGAGACGCAACCGATGCCGCCCGAACTGAATTTGCGGATTTCGCCACGAACAGTGCAGCAAGAGACTGTCGACAAGCTGCGGCTCGCAATCCTGTCGGGGCTGTTTCAGCCGGGGAACCGTCTTATTGAAAGCCAGTTGTGCGCACAGCTCGGCGTCAGTCGCCCCTCGCTGAGGGAGGCATTGCGCAGCCTTGAGGCCGAACGCCTGATCGAGATCGTGCCCAATCGCGGGCCGTCGATACCGGCGCTTTCGTGGAGCGAGGCAACCGCAATCTACGAGGTTCGAGAGCTGCTGGAAGTGGAGGCGGCCGGACGATGCGCGTCAAGAATCACCACGGAACAGTTGCGTGAGCTCGAGAAATCGCTTGCCGCCTTCGAAGAAGCCGCCTCGAGCAATGACAGCCTGGCCCAGGTCATGACCGCGGCCGACTTCTATTCAATCATACTTGCGAATTGCGGCAATCCCATCCTCGAGGAAGTCCATCGCGGTCTGGTGGCCAGGATCAGCTTTTTCCGGGGACGCTCGATGTCTTTGGAGGGCAGAGCGCAAAGTAGCCTGGCGGAGATGCGGCAGATATACGAATCCATTGCCGCCGGCGACGAGAAGGCCGCCCGCAAAGCCTCGAAACGGCACCTTTTGAAGGCAAAAGCGGCGGCAAAGATGTCCATGAACAGCGAGAGTTGAGGTCTCCGAGGCAACGCTCGGCCGAAATCTTGAAATCCTCTGTTTCGGATCGCGCGTCTGCGGCACCGCTGGGCGCGCAACCGTCGAGGTGGTGCGTTAATACGGAACTTGGGAGTGGAGATGACCAAGGGGATTGGCGGGCGCAACCCGGATGCCGATGTCGTCATCGTCGGCGGTGGCTCGGCAGGCGCGTTGCTTGCGGCGCGGCTGAGCGAGGAGCCGGCCCGTCGCGTTCTGCTGATCGAGGCAGGCGAGGAGGCGACCGACCCCGACATCTGGAATCCGGCTGCCTGGCCCGCGCTTCAGGGCCGCAGCTACGACTGGGACTATCGCACGGAGCCGCAAGCCGGCACGGCGGGCCGCGTGCATCATTGGGCGCGGGGGCGGCTGATCGGCGGCTCGAGTTGCCTCCACGCCATGGGCTACATGCGCGGCCATCCCTGCGACTTCCAGGCCTGGGCCGACGCGAGACCGACGATCACCGATGGAGCTGGAATGAACTGCTGCCGGTTTTCCAGGCCATCGAAAACCACCCGCTTGGCGGCGATGGCATCCACGGCAAGGGCGGGCCGTTGCCGATCTATCTGCCGACGGACGAAGTAAGTCCGCTTGCCCGTGCCTTCATCGAGGCAGGCGCGTCGTTGGGCCTGCCTCGCCTTAAGGGTCACAACAGCGGGGAGATGATCGGCGTCACCCCGAACTCTCTGAACATTCGAGATGGACGGCGGGTTACGGTCGCCGACGCCTGGCTCACGCCGGCTGTCCGAAGCCGCGGAAATCTGACCATCCTGACGGGATCCCGGGTGCGACGGCTGATCTTGGACGGCAATCGCATGCGCAGTCTCGAAGTTGTGGGACGACACGGCAGCCTTTTGGAGGTCTTTGCGGATCAGGTTGTGCTCTGCGCCGGCGCGCTGGAAAGTCCGGCTTTGCTGATGCGCTCAGGCATTGGCCCGCACGATATACTCCAGGCCGCCGGCGTTGGCTGTTTGATCGATATGCCGGAAATCGGTCGAAACCTTCAGGACCATCTGCTTGGTGCCGGCAATCTTTATGCGGCCCGCAAGCCGGTTCCGCCGTCGCGCCTCCAGCATTCCGAATCGATGGCCTATATGCGGGCTGCCGGGTTCGCCGGTATCGGGCAGCCCGAAATTGTCGTTGGCTGCGGCGTGGCGCCGATCGTGTCCGAACGCTTTCAGGCGCCTGCCGCCGGCACGGCCTATTCGTTGCTGTTCGGAATAACGCATCCCACGAGCCGCGGCGGCGTGCGGGTAAGCGGGCCGGAACTCGATGACCGGTTGATCATCGACCCCGCATATCTGCAAACCAGCCAGGATCGAAAACTGTTCCGACAGGCTCTGGCGGCGGCACGAGAGATCGGCCATCGAGACGAACTCGCCGATTGGCGAGAGCGCGAGCTTCTGCCAGGTGCTCTGAATGGTGAGGCGGAGATCGACAATTTCATCGCGCAGTCGGTCATCACGCACCATCATCCCTGCGGCACCTGCAGGATGGGCAAGGACGTGGACGCCGTCGTCGATGCGAACCTACGGCTCAAGGCGCTTGACAACCTTTTTGTCGTGGACGCGTCGGTTATGCCCAATCTCACCGCGGGACCGATTCATGCTGCGGTCCTCGCGATCGCCGAGACTTTCGCGCGATGGCACCGGGCACCGCTATGACCATCGCGGTGGACGCAAGGACTGGCGCGAGCGGGACAGCGGCCGGCCCGCCGCGAATGATGTTCGCCCGGTGGAACGGCGCGATCAGCTCCAGGCGTGCAGCGGCGGGTTCTCGCCATTGAGGAAATACTTGCCGAGGATCGAATATTTCCAGCGCACCGGATCGTGCAGCGTGTGGGTGCGCGCATTGCGCCAGTGGCGGTCGAGATTGTGCTCGGCGAGCGTCGAGCGAGTGCCGGCCAGCTCGAACAGTTTGTTGGTCGCCGCGATGGCGATCTCGGTCGACAGGATCTTCGCTTCCGCGGTGACGATCTGCGCATGCGCCACCGTCTCGGCGGTCGGCTCGGCGACTGCCCGATCGATGGCGTGGCCGGCCTTTTCGAGCAGCGCCTGCGCGGCGTGCAGGCGAAGCGTCAGGTCGCCGATGGCCTGGATCGTGTAGGGATCGTCCCAGGCATTGGCGACGCCGCTGTCGATCCAGGCGCGGCTCCTGGTCCTGACGAAATGGACCGTTTCGTTGATCGCGGCCTGCGCGATGCCGGTGTCCACCGCCACCTGGATGATCTGGAAAATGGCGCCGTCTGCGGTCGGCTTGTCATAACCCTTATAGCCGGGCACGAGATGCGTCTTCGGCACCTTGACGTTGTCGATGATGACGGTGCCCGACAGCGTCGTGCGCTGGCCGAAGCTCGACCAGTCGTCGATCACGGTCAGGCCAGGCGCGCCGCGATCGGCGATCGCGTACCAGGCCCGGCCCTCGTCGTCGAGGGCCACGATCGGCACCAGATGGGCAAGCAGCGCGCCCGATGAATAGAATTTTTGGCCGTTGACGATGACATGGTCGCCGGCGTCGGTGAACTTCGTCTCGAAATCGGCGGCGCGCTTGGAGCCGAATTCGGAAAAGGCGTTGCCGAACCGCGTTCCCTTCAGCACTTCGGCAAACAGCAGCGCCTGCTGGTCCTTGTCGGAGACGGTGCGGATGGCCGCGACGACGCCGAGGTGATTCTGCGCGATCTGGCCGATCGAGGAATCGGCGGCCGAGATGATCTCGATCACCTTGGCCAATGTGGCGTAGGACACTTCCGGTCCGCCGAACGCCTTCGGCACGTTGATCGACCATAGGCCGCTCTGCGAGAACTGGTCGAGCTCGGCCACCGGCCAGATCCGCTCGCGGTCGCGCCTGGAGGACTCCTTGACGAACTCGGCCGCGAGACGATGGGCGACCGCGATCGCTTCGGCATCATCCTTGATGATATGCGCGGCGGTGGCCGGGCGCAGCACCGGCGGCACGGCGGCCGCGGCTTTGTCGGTCTTGACGTTGGACACAGTCATTTCATGGCTCCTTGGGATTTCGATTCACACGACGGCGTGGAGATGGGTTGGTTGGGCGGCGGATGAAGGCTGTTGTCCGAGATAGAAGGCGCGCACATCCTCGCGCTGGCGCAGGCTGGCGGCGGCGCCGGAGAGAACCGAGACCCCGTTCTCGAGCACCGTCGCATGGTCGGCATAGCCAAGCGCGACCGCCGAATTCTGCTCGGCGACCAGGATCGACAGGCCGCTCTCGCGGTTCAGCTTCCTGAGCGTCTGGAAGATGTCCTGGACGATGAGCGGGGCAAGCCCCATCGACGGCTCGTCGAGGACGAGCAGCCGCGGTCGCGACATCAGCGCCCGGCCGATCGCCGTCATCTGCTGTTCGCCGCCCGAGGTCAGCCCCGACAAGGTCCGGCGCTTTTCCCGCAGGCGGGGGAAATAGGCGTAGATCCGTTCCAGATCCCGATTGATCTCGGCCCGGCTGCCGCTGCGGCCGATGCCGCCCGAAACCAGGTTCTCCTCGACGCTGAGGCTCTTGAAGCAGTGGCGGCCTTCCAGCACCTGGACGAGCCCGGCGCGCACCAGGTCGCCCGGCTGTCGCCGCGAGACGTCTCCGCCATCGAACCTGATCGAACCGGCGGTGATCTGGCCGCGCTCGGCCGGCAGCAGGTTGGAGACGGCTTTCAGCGTGGTGGTCTTGCCGGCACCGTTGGCGCCGAGCAGCGCCAGCATCTCGCCCTGCCTGATCTCGAAGCTGACGCCGTGCAACGCCGTGATGGCGTGATTGTAGGTGGCGTGGATATTGTCCACGGCGAGGATGACGTCATTGCCCGGCATCGGCGCTTCCCTGGTGTCTGCGAAAGTGGATGACCGGGCGTCGGAGAAAGAGGCCGGCGCCCGGTCCGTTGGATCAGTTAGTGGCGGCTACCGCGTCGGCATCGGCGGCGGTGCGCAGCTTGATGCCCTTCTCGGCCGCGTAGGCTTCAGCCGACTTTTCGATGATCGGCCGCAGCAGCGTCCAGTCAGGGGCGATCCAGTCGGAGACGACGTTCCACTTCTTTCCGTCCCACTGCTGGAAGGTCACGTAGCCTTCGCCTTCGTGGTTGTCCCAGCTAACATTGATGGAGTGGAACAGGTCCTTGGCGCCGAGCGCCTCGACCTTGGCCGGATCGAGCTTGAGGTGCTCGAAGCCCCAGCGCACCTCATCGCCGGTC
>NZ_RZRY01000396.1:0-5959 GCF_003998035.1 Mesorhizobium sp. M2A.F.Ca.ET.039.01.1.1
CCGCTGCCGACCACGACCGAGACGTTGATGCGGACCAGCGGGCGGATGTCGCGCACGATCTGGCCGTCGCCGCGCACGATCTCGACATGCTGCCAGGATGCTGCCAGCGAGGCCGTCACCTGCCGCACGCGCGGATCCTTCGCGCGCAGCCAGCCGTCGATCTCCTGCAACAGCTTGGCCTTGGCCTCGAAGGACGGCGAGGGGATGGGGTTCTCGTCGCCATAGAGATGGCGGTTGGTACGGGCGGGTGCTCCGGCCAATGTGCCGGAATAGCCGCCTTTGACCGCCGAGACGGCGTCGGCCGCGCGCAGCAGGGAGGCTTCGGAAAGATCGCTGGAATGCGCATAGCCGGTGGCCTCTCCGGCCACGGCGCGCAGGCCGAAACCCTGATCGGTGTTGAAATTGGCCGTCTTCAGCCGGCCATTGTCGAACATCAGCGCCTCGCTTTCGCTGTATTCGAGGAACAACTCGCCGTCGTCGGCGCCCTTGATGGTCTCGGTGACGATCTCCTTGACGCGATCATCGGAAATATCGAATTGGCCGATCAGGCTGTTCATGGCAAATCCATTCGTGGAAACAAATCTTGCACCGGATGTAGGCGCGAAGCTGGCCTCAGACAATCGCTAACGAGTTGAAGCCGGCGATTGCGACGCCGTCACCTGCCGTTGACGAAGTCCTTGATGTTGCCGGCCATCGCGTTCCAGTTGGAGAACTGTTCCTCGAGATTGGCCCTGGTGATGCCGCCGGCGAAGCTGACATCCATCTTGAAGTTCGAGCCGTCGCCCGAATAGGCCTTCACCCAGCGGTATTTTGCGTTCCAGGCATTGGCCTGGTCGACGGTCAGCGGATCGGTGTAGCCGGTCGAGAACTGCAGCGACTTGCAGTTCTCGTGGTCTTCGCAGCCGTAGAAATAGATCAGGTATTTGACGCCCTCGACGCGGCCGGAAATCATCGGGTCGCCATTGTCGTCCTTGCCCATCCTGGCCGAGCCGAAGCCCTTGGCGATATCGAGAACCGTCGCGGGGTCCGGCGTCTGGAGGATTGCGGCATCCTCGGCCCGGGCCGCCGAGGCCACGTAGGCAAGCGCCAGACCTGCAATGGAAATGGATAACGTCGCGCGCATCAAGCCTCCTGGCCGTCAACCGCATCACCACCGCGCCTCAGCCTGAGGGGCGGCCGCTGCGCGTGGACGGCAAGATCAAGGTAGGGCGGCGAAGCCTTCCGCAAAGCCCTTGAGGTCGACGGGAATGCCGATGCCTTCTTCCGGCGTCTGGAAGACGATGAAGGTGGCCGAGGTGCCGCTCTTCAACGTGTCGAGCAGCGGCTTTTCGAGGATCACCTCGGCATAGCAGCCATCCTGGAAGCAGCGCACGAAATAGGCGCGGCCGATATCCTTGCCGTCGACATTGAGACCGAGGCCGTTGGGCAGGAGAACGCCGAGCGGCGCCAGCACGCGCAGGATCTCGGCCTTGTTGTCGGCGGTGCGCAGCACCACGACCGAAAGGCCCATTTCAGGACGATCCTCGGCGACGACATTCTGCATCATCACGCATTGCTCGGAGGTCGCTCCCGCCGGCGTATCGCAGATGATCGACCATGCGCCATGCGTCGACTTCACCGTGCCGCTGGGTGGCGTGGCGTTGTTCGGCGAGGCGGCGGCGCCAACGGCTATGCCGACGCCGAGCAAGGCGACGGCAAGAACGACCTTCGCCAAGGTTCTCGAAAGCCAGGAAGTCATGACGGCTCCATTGCGAATCACGGCACTTTAAGCTGCGCCCGGGCCAAGTAAAGGACGAGACCGTCGCCGGTGCGCCCCGATACCGGCAATTGCGTGCTTTTCCAAAGCAAATTCGCCCGAATTGGGGCCGCCCGGCATATAGCATGGCGAGCGCTGAACACGGCCTTCGGGCTGCGCGCAAAAATGCCGCACGGTTTCCTCCGCTCCTTTCTTGCGGAGGGAAAAAGAGTATGGTTTGAACCACCCAGGGACAGACCGGGATTCCCAATCCCGGCATCGTCCGCTATTGGTGCGACAAGATCGCGGGAAGTGGGAGACGAGAGGGCGATGAGGAAATTCCTGGCAAGCGCTAAATTCTTGGCAGGTACGGCAGCTTCGGCCGTGCTCTTCTCCGGTGCCGCGGCCCGTGCCGACCAGCCGCGGGAATGGGAGGTGAGCTTCCAGGCTCCGGCCACCGACATGATGCGGCAGATCGAGCGGTTCGGGAACTACACGATGTGGTTCATCGTCCCGATCACCGTTCTCGTGCTGGTGCTTCTGCTGGTCTGCATCGTTAAGTTCCGCGCCAGCGCCAATCCGGTGCCGTCAAAAACCAGCCACAACACGCTGATCGAGGTGATCTGGACCGTCGGGCCAGTGATCGTGCTCTTGCTCATCGCCATTCCCTCCTTCCAGCTGCTCACCGCGCAATATACGCCGCCGGAAGAAGCCAAGCTCACCGTCAAGGCGACCGGCAACCAGTGGAACTGGGATTACGAGTACCAGGTCGACAAGACCTTCTCCTTCAACTCGGCGGTTCTGCAGGATGGCGACCGCGCCAAGGCCGGCAAGGAGGATCGCGCCCTCTATCCGCGCCTGCTCGCGGTCGACAACGAGCTGGTTGTCCCGGTCAACACCACGACCCGCGTGCTGATCACCGCGACCGACGTCATCCACTCCTTCGCCGTGCCGTCCTTCGGCATCAAGATGGACGCCGTTCCCGGCCGCACCAACGAGACCTGGTTCAAGGCGGAGAAGGAGGGCCTCTACTACGGCCAGTGCTCGCAGCTCTGCGGCAAGGACCACGCTTTCATGCCGATCGCGGTCCGCGTCGTTTCCGATGCGCAGTTCAAGACCTGGCTGGAAACGGCCAAGACCGATGTGCCCGCCGCCAACAAGGCGCTGATGGCCGAGATCGATGGTACCAACAAGGTAGCGGCCGCCGGCAACTGATGCCGCGGGTTAGCAAGATTTAGGGAACGGAGCGGAACATGGCAGAGGCTGCAGCTCACGATCACGACGACCACAGGCCGCATGGCTGGGTCCGCTGGGTCTACTCGACCAACCACAAGGACATCGGCACGCTCTACCTGATCTTCGCGATCATGGCCGGCATCATCGGCGGCGCGCTCTCGGTCGCCATCCGCATGGAGCTGCAGGAACCGGGCATCCAGATATTCAGCGGTCTGGCGCAGATGGTCTACGGCATGCAGGGCGACGCCGCCATCGATGGCGGCAAGAGCATGTACAATGCCTTCGGCGCCGCGCACGGCCTGATCATGATCTTCTTCATGGTCATGCCGGCTCTGATCGGCGGCTTCGCCAACTGGATGGTGCCGATCATGATCGGCGCGCCGGACATGGCCTTCCCGCGCATGAACAACATCTCCTTCTGGCTGCTGCCTCCGGCCTTCATCCTGCTGCTCTCCTCGATGTTCGTGCCGAGCGCGCCAGGCGCCTTTGGTGTCGGTGGCGGCTGGACGATCTACCCGCCGCTCTCGACCTCCGGCCAGCCCGGCCCCGCGATGGACCTTGCGATCCTGTCGATCCACATCGCCGGCGCGTCGTCGATCCTCGGCGCCATCAACTTCATCACCACCATCTTCAACATGCGCGCTCCCGGCATGACGCTGCACAAGATGCCGCTGTTTGCCTGGGCCGTGCTGATCACCGCCTTCCTGCTGCTTTTGTCGCTGCCGGTCCTGGCGGGCGCCATCACCATGCTGCTCACCGACCGCAATTTCGGCACCGCCTTCTTCGTGCCGGACCAGGGCGGTGACCCGCTGCTCTTCCAGCACCTGTTCTGGTTCTTCGGCCACCCCGAAGTGTACATCCTGATCCTGCCGGGCTTCGGCATCATCAGCCACATCGTCTCGACCTTCTCGAAGAAGCCCGTCTTCGGTTATCTCGGCATGGCCTACGCCATGGTCGCGATCGGCGCGGTCGGCTTCATCGTCTGGGCGCACCACATGTACACGACCGGCCTGTCGCTCGACACGCAGCGCTATTTCGTGTTCGCCACCATGGTCATCGCGGTGCCGACCGGCGTGAAGATCTTCTCCTGGATCGCCACCATGTGGGGCGGCTCGATCTCCTTCAAGCCGCCGATGCTGTGGGCGCTGGGCTTCATCTTCCTGTTCACCATCGGTGGTGTGACCGGCGTCCAACTGGCCAATGCCGGCCTCGACCGTTCGCTGCACGACACCTATTTCGTGATCGCCCACTTCCACTATGTGCTGTCGCTGGGCGCCGTGTTCGCGATCTTCGCCGGCTGGTACTACTGGTTCCCGAAGATGACCGGCTATATGTACTCGCCGGTGATCGCCAACACCCACTTCTGGGTCACCTTCGTCGGCGTCAACCTGATCTTCTTCCCGCAGCACTTCCTCGGCCTCGCCGGCATGCCGCGCCGCACAGTCGACTATCCTGACGCGTTCGCCGGCTGGAACATGATCTCGTCCTACGGCTCCTATATCGCGGCCGTCGGCGTCGCGATCTTCCTTTACGGCGTGTTCGAAGCCTTCCAGAAGAAGCGCGTCGCCGGCGCCAACCCGTGGGGCGAGGGTGCCACGACGCTCGAATGGCAGCTGCCTTCGCCGCCGCCGTTCCACCAGTGGGAACAGCTGCCGAAGATCAAGTAAGGCAGCCCTATCACGAGATCGCCGGACAGCCGGCGGTCTTGGCCAACGGAATGATGGACTTTAAGTACGCATGGCCCTTGCCGACCACAGATTGATGAAGGACGCGGGCTTTCGCATCTCGGAAGCGACAGCGGGCGATTACTTCGCCCTGTTGAAGCCGCGCGTTATGTCGCTGGTCGTCTTCACCGCCTTTGTCGGCCTGGTCGCCGCGCCCGTCGCCATCAATCCGCTGATCGCTATGGTCGCCATCCTGGCAATCGCCATAGGCGCCGGCGCCTCCGGCGCGCTCAACATGTGGTACGACGCCGATATCGATGCGGTGATGACCAGGACGGCATCCCGCCCGGTGCCGGCGGGCCGCGTCACGCCAGGCGAGGCGTTGACCTTCGGGCTGGTCCTGTCGGTGCTGTCGGTGATGACGCTCGGCGTGCTGGTCAATTGGCTGTCGGCATCGCTTCTCGCCTTCACCATCTTCTTCTATGCCGTCATCTACACGATGTGGCTGAAGCGCTGGACGCCGCAGAACATCGTCATCGGTGGCGCCGCAGGCGCCTTCCCGCCGGTGATCGGCTGGGCCGCCGTGACCGGATCGGTCAGCCTCGAAAGCGTGATCCTGTTCCTGATCATCTTCCTGTGGACGCCGCCGCATTTCTGGGCGCTGGCGCTGTTCAAGTCCGATGACTACGCCCGCGCCGGCATCCCGATGATGCCGAATGTGGCCGGCCAGGCCCCGACGCGCCGGCAGATCTTTGCCTATGCGCTGATCCTGGCGCCGATCGGCGTGCTGCCCTGGGCGCTCGGCTATACCACCGCCGGCTACGGCGTGGTTTCCGCGCTGCTGGGCCTAGGCTTCGTCTGGTATGCCTGGAAAGTGCTGGGCATGGCTGACGGCGACCGCGCGATGAAGCCGGCCAAGGCGCTCTTCGGCTATTCGCTGCTCTATCTCTTCGCCATCTTCGCCGCCTATCTCGTCGACTGCGTGGTCGGGCGCGCCCTCGTCATGGGGGGGATATGATCGTGGCCGACAAGAAGATCGAACTGGTCACGCTCACCGAGCGCCAGCTGAAGGCGCGCCGCAATCGTTCCGCTGCCATCGGCTTGGCGCTGGCCGCTTTGGTCATCATCTTCTACGTCGTCACCATCGCGCGCTTCGGCCACCATGGCGCGAGCCTGACCGGCTCGGGTCTGTTCGGAGGCGGCTGATGGGCGGCGACGTGAGCAAGCCCCGCAAGGTGAACAACGGCATCGTCGCCGCGGTCTGCCTCGCCTTTTTCACCGGCATGGTCGGCATGGCCTACGCTGCCGTGCCGCTCTACAAGAT
>NZ_RZRY01000397.1:0-5957 GCF_003998035.1 Mesorhizobium sp. M2A.F.Ca.ET.039.01.1.1
TGACGGCTTTGAACGGCGGCGTCATCCTGACGGTGACCATGTCCTGCGCGATCATCTCGCCCAGCCGGACGCCGGCATCAAAACCTTCGCCGACGATATCGATAAGTCCTTGGTCGGCAACGATCTCGACCGTCACATCGGGGTAGCGTTCGGCCATCGCCGCGACCACCGGCGTCACCGCCAGGGGGATCGCTATGTTGGAGGCATTGATCCTGAGCAGGCCGGCCGGCCTTCCCTTCACGCCGCGGATCCGGTCCATCCGTTCGGCGATGTCCTGCAGGGCAGGGCCCGCCGTCTCCACCAGCGCCTTGCCGGCCTCGGTCAGCGAGACGCTGCGCGTTGTGCGGGCGAAGAGCGGCTGGCCGACGCGCTCTTCCACGAGCCGCACCGCATGGCTCACGGCGGATGGACTCATCCCGAGTTCGGCCGCGGCAAGCGCAAAGCCGCCGCGCCGCGCCACGGCGACGATGACCGGCAGATGCGTGAGCAGATCGCGATCCATTCATGAATGATATCGCATAGTCTTTGCGAACAATGCAATCTTATCGTGCTCTCAAGCCAGCCCATATTGGCATCAACACATCGGCGGCGGGCTGATGCCTCAAGGAGAGACGAAATGAATGCGTTGAGACATGTAACCTTTGCGGCTGGCATGGCATTGGCGCCGGTCGATGCCGGTGGAGCCGAGGCGACCGGTTGGCAGGCGCTTGCCGACGAGCGCGCGGTGATCCGCATCGCCGACGCCATCGACCGCGCGGTGGATGCGCAGGACTGGGAGCTGGCGCGCAGCTATTTTGCCGACCGCGTCACCGCCGATTTCAGCAGCCTCTCCGGCCAGCCCGCGGCCAACATCGCCTCCGACGACCTGATCGGCGCCTGGGCGGGCAATCTCAAGGGCAGCAAGACCAGCCTGCATCTGCGCACCAACCATCAGGTCGTGCTCGAGGCCGATGCCGCGACCGTCCATTCCAACGGCTATGCCTGGAACCGGATGGAAGGCAATGGCGACCCGCTCTGGGAGGTCTGGGGCACCTATGAGCATCATTTGACCCGCTCGGCTGCCGGCTGGAAGGTCGACGGCTTTACCTTCCGCATGACGCATGAGCGCGGCAATCCCTGGGTCAAGGCGACCCCCGGCCAGTGACCGGCAGCAAGTCAGTTCAGAATCGGAAGACCACCATGAGCATGACCTATTACACGCTTGGCAACAGCGGGCTGCGCGTCAGCCGGCTGGCGCTCGGCACCATGACCTTCGGCACCGAATGGGGCTGGGGCGCGGACAGGGACGCCGCCCGCGCGATGTTCGACGCCTATGTCGAAGCGGGGGGCAACTTCTTCGATACGGCCGATCTCTATACCGGCGGCACACCCGAGACCTGGCTCGGCGAATTCGTCGCCGAGCGCGGCCTGCGTGACAAGGCTGTGATCGCCACAAAATTCACCATGAATTCCGAAGCCGGCAATCCGAATGCCGGCGGCAATGGCCGCAAGAACATCATGCGCGCTGTGGACGCCTCGCTGAAGCGGCTCGGTACCGACTATATCGACCTTTACCTTCTGCATGTCTGGGATCGCATCACTCCGGCCGAGGAGGTGCTGCGCACGCTTGACGATCTTGTACGCGCCGGCAAGGTGCGCCATATCGGCCTCTCCGACGTGCCGGCCTGGTATGCCGGCCGCGCCCAGGCGATCGCCGAATTGCGCGGCTACGAGCCGGTCTCGGCGCTGCAGCTCGAATACTCGCTGGCCGAGCGCGCCATCGAACATGAATATGTGCCTTTCGCCACCCGTCATGGCGCGGGCATCATGGTGTGGAGCCCTTTGGCCAGCGGGCTGCTCAGCGGCAAATACAGGCCGACGCAAGCCGGGAATGCAGGCCGGCTCGACGGCTTCCGCAACACCACACATCCCGGCTTCCAGAAGTTCAGCGACCGCAACTGGGCGATCGTGGCGGAGCTCGAGAAGGTGGCGGCCGAGCTTAGCCGCAGCATGGCGCAGGTCGCGCTCAACTGGGTGGCGACCCAGCCAGGCATCGGCCTCCGTAATCCTTGGAGCGACGAGGCTCGAGCAGCTCGAGGACAATCTTGGCGCGCTCGATTTTTCGATTCCCGCCGAGCTTCGCAAGCGGCTGGAAGAGGTCAGTGCCATGCCGACGCCGTTCCCGCATTCCTATTTCGGCTCCGAGATCCAGGTGCGGGTGACCGGTGGCGCGGTGACTGGCGACAAGCCGGCAGGCTATTGCCCTCCCGTCATCATCGAAGGCGAAGCGGTCAGCATCTCAAGCGACTGATCGAAAAAGGGCAACTGTTCGAAAGGCGGCAACTGACCGAAAAAGCCTGGAATTTTGCACGAGGGCGCGGCGTGACATCGCCGCGCCCTTCGTGTATCGGGTCAACCCGTCATGACAGCATCGCCGGATGAAGCGGGGGCGGGTTTGCCTCCAAAATTGCCGCGCCGAGATTTGCGAGGATCAAGATGACGGATAAGCCCCTCTATCGACGTGTCGTGCTAAAGGCTTCCGGCGAAGCGTTGATGGGCGAGCAGCATTTCGGCATCGACGTCTCGGTGGTCGACCGCATCGCCGCCGACATTGCCGAGGCGCGCGCGCTGGGCGTCGAAGTGGGCGTCGTCATCGGCGGCGGCAACATCTTCCGCGGCGTCGCCGTCGCCTCGAAGGGCGGCGACCGCGTCACCGGCGACCACATGGGCATGCTCGCCACCGTCATCAACTCGCTGGCGCTGCGCACCTCGCTGAACAAGATCGGCGTCGACGCCGTCGTGCTGTCGGCGATCGCCATGCCCGAACTCTGCGAGAGCTTTTCCCAGCGCCAGGCGACCGCCTATATGAACCAGGGCAAGGTGGTGATCTTCGCCGGCGGCACCGGCAATCCGTTCTTCACCACCGATTCGGCCGCGGCCCTTCGCGCCGCCGAGATCGGCGCCGATGCGCTGTTCAAGGGCACGCAGGTCGACGGGGTCTATTCGGCCGATCCCAAGAAGGACTCCAACGCTGTCCGCTTCGACCGCATCAGCCACGCCGAAGTCATCAAACGCGGGCTTGCGATCATGGATACCGCCGCGATTGCACTTGCGCGCGAAAACAACATTCCGATAATCGTCTATTCAATCCACGAAAAAGGTGGTTTCGGCGATATTCTGAGGGGCGGCGGCCATTGCACGGTCGTCACGGACAAGTAACAGGCCTCGGAATCCGTTAGGCGACTGCGGAACCGCGAACCGAATGACGATAGAAACAGTGAACCCGGCGAACGGGTCGAGGAGATGATCATGAGTGGCGAGTACGAAGACCTGAAGCGACGCATGGATGGGGCGATCGCCGCTTTCAAGCACGATCTGGCTTCGCTGCGCACCGGCCGCGCCTCCAGCAACCTGCTCGACGCCGTCCAGGTGCAGGCCTACGGCACGGCGATGCCGATCAACCAGGTGGCCAACGTGTCCGTTCCGGAGCCGCGCATGATTTCGGTGTCGGTCTGGGACAAGTCGATGGTCAGCGCGGTGGACCGCGCCATCCGCGAGGCCAATCTGGGCTTCAACCCGATCGTCGACGGCACCACGCTCCGGATTCCGCTGCCCGAGCTCAATGAGCAGCGCCGCAAGGAGCTGGTCAAGATCTCGCATGGCTACGCCGAGAACGCGCGCGTCGCGGTGCGCCATGTCCGCCGCGACGGCATGGATTTCCTCAAGAAGGCTGAGAAGGACGGCACCATCAGCGAGGACGATCAGCGCAAGCGCTCCGACCAGGTGCAGAAGCTGACCGACGAGATGATCAGCACGATCGATCACCTGCTTTCCGATAAGGAAGCTGAAATCATGCAGGTTTAGGGTCGGGTTTTCCGGCTCGAAAGCGAGATTATGGCAACGCCCGCGCATGTCGCGATCATCATGGATGGAAACGGACGCTGGGCCAAGGCGCGCGGTCTGCCGCGCCTTGCCGGCCACCGGGCGGGCGTAGAGGCCCTGCGCAAGACAGTGCGCGCCGCGCCCGATCTCGGCATCTCCTACCTGACTGTCTACGCCTTTTCCTCGGAAAACTGGTCGCGGCCGAAATCCGAAGTCAGCGACCTCATGGGTCTGTTGAAGCTGTTCATCCGCCGCGACCTTGCCGAACTGCATCAGAACGGCGTGCGGGTGAGGATAATTGGCGACAAGCAAGGGCTGCAGCCCGACATCAGGGGCCTGCTGCAGGAGGCCGAATCGCTGACCGCCGGCAACGAGGCGCTGACGCTGGTGATCGCCTTCAACTATGGCGGCCGCGACGAGATCGTGCGCACCGCTCGCAAGCTGGCGGATGCCGTCGCGCGCGGCGACATCGCGAGCGACGCGATCACGGCGGAGAGCTTTGCTGCTTCGCTCGACACGCAGGGCATTCCTGATCCTGAACTTGTGATCCGGACGAGCGGCGAGCTCAGGCTGTCGAATTTTCTCCTGTGGCAGGCTGCCTATAGCGAGCTTGTCTTCCTGCCTTGCTATTGGCCGGATTTCAGCCGCGAACATCTGGCCGATGCCTTGCGCGACTTTGCCGGCCGCGAACGGCGCTTCGGCGGGCTCGCCGCCCGCGATGTCGCGCTTTAGGCGACGCCACGCATGAGCAACCTCCAGCAGCGCGTCATCTCGGCAATCGTGATGGCAGCGCTGACGCTTGCGCTCACCTGGCTCGGGGGATTGCCGTTCCGGCTGTTCTGCGGGGCAATCGCGGCGTTGATCTTCTATGAATGGACGCGCATGGCGCGCGCCGGCAACGGCGCTGCGCTCGGCTTCCTGCCGGAAGCGCTGATTCTGATCTTCATCGTCGCGCTGATTGCCGGCGTGCCGGCCTTGTGGCTGTTGCTGTTGATCGCGATCCTGGTGGCGCTCGCAGCCGTCGCCGCCCGGATCAGGAGTGCGGCGCGGTGGGAAGCCTCCGGGGTGGCCTACGCGGCACTATCCGGCTTCTCGCTCGCCTATCTCCGTGACGACAATCATTCCGGGCTGATTGCGATTCTCTTCCTGTTCGCTGTGGTCTGGGCAACCGATATCGCGGCCTATTTCGTTGGCCGCGCGGTCGGCGGCCCGAAACTTGCGCCGTCGATCTCGCCCGGCAAGACACAGAGCGGTGCGGTTGGGGGCGCCGTCGGCGGCCTTGCCGGCGGGCTGCTGCTGGCAATTGCAGCCGGCGCCGGCAATCTCGTTCAGCTCGGACTCGCCGCGCTGACGCTGTCGGTCGTTTCCCAGATCGGCGACCTGTTCGAATCCTGGGTGAAGCGCCGGCATGGTGCCAAGGATTCCAGCAACCTCATTCCCGGCCATGGCGGTGTCATGGACAGGGTCGACGGGCTTGTCGCGGCCGCGCTGGCGCTGTACGTCATTGGTTGGGTCGCGGCGGGCGCCGAGCATCCGGCACTGGGGCTGTTTCCGAACTAAATGACACTACGGTCAAGGCGAAAAACGGCGCGCGCCACGGTTTCGCCCGGATTGATGCCACAGTCGCGGCGGAGTGTCGTGTGCGGGCGAATTTGAGGGCATGAGTTGAACGACATTTTTCACGCGGTCTTCAGCACGCAAGGCTTCGTCCTTGGCACGCTCGTGCCGTTTCTGTTCGTGCTGACCGTGGTCGTGTTCGTCCACGAGATGGGCCACTATCTCATCGGCCGCTGGTGCGGCATCGGCGTGAAGGCCTTTTCCATCGGTTTCGGCCCCGAGCTCGTTGGCTTTAACGATCGCCGCGGGACGCGCTGGAAGCTTTGCGCCATTCCGCTTGGCGGGTATGTCAAATTTGTCGGCGACATGAACGCGACGTCGAGCCAGCCGAGCGCCGAGGAGATCGAATCACTGACCGAGGCCGAGCGCGAGGTCGCCTTCCACACGCAGCCCATCTGGAAGCGTGCCGCGACCGTCGTTGCGGGGCCGCTGTTCAACTTCCTGCTGACGATCGCCGTGTTTGCGGTGCTGTTTTCCCT
>NZ_RZRY01000398.1:0-5938 GCF_003998035.1 Mesorhizobium sp. M2A.F.Ca.ET.039.01.1.1
CCGCGGCTTCCTTCCGTAGAAGGAAGCCGCGACCTCTCATTCATGCTTTAGGCGCTCCCACTCGCCGATCAGCGACATGTAATTTTCACGGAAAACCGCCTCTTCGTTGCCTTGCAGCGGCGTCGTTTGCGGAGCAAAGAATGTCCGACGAAGAGCGTCGATAATACGCATGTCACCTGGATCAAGTTCTGTCAGGGCTTGTTGCATCACCCATAAGCCCAACCTTCCGCCCTCTTCGGGGAGCGCCGGTTCTTCGCTGAAGTAGGGGTACACGATGCGGGTATATTCTCCCCTGACACGCGCTTGGAGCGCATCCTTTATACGAATTGTGCCACCTAAGTCCTCAATTCGCAGGGTACCGTGCACGCTTTGGGGGACGATCTCGACCGGTTCGTTTGACCAACGCAATTTCGCACTGAGCAATTCGAGGACGCCCTCTTTCAGCAGCGGGTATAGCCGCTTGAAATTCCTGTTTGACTTCATACGGTCATCAGTCAGTTGTGTCAGATCGCAGTCGCCCGATATGTGCCTTTTGACATCTGACCAGAAAGGCAAATAGAAATCGCCGCCTCGGCTTCTAGTGCCGCCGGCTTCTTTTCTGCGGTCAAGCCGAATATCCTCCTTCAAAATTTTCCGCCGCAACGGCTGTGGCGCATAGAACAATTGCAGCGCCTTTCGGAGAGGAATATCCAGAACAGACATACATGCCCCGCTTGTCATAGATTGAAGCACAAGCATCACTTCAAATTTTCTGTCGACACAAGGGGGCAAGACTATTTCTTCACTCGATAACAGGGTTGGCACACAGAAATTGCTGGACCTTATCTCCAAGGTTTTTGCTTTCCCCGCCCATTTGCCCCCGTCGAGGTCGAGGAACTTGGTATTCAGATTGCGCCGGTGGTGAGCAGAAGCCGCATCCCGCTGCAACTTTCCGCCTTAATGTAGGCCTCGCGGAACCAGCCAACGCGCATCAGGTGCGCATGCCGAGCGCATCTGCCTTTTCGGTCTTGTTGCATTGCGCCGCATCGCAGCGTGCACGAGCACCGTCTCCCAGCAGATCGCCCGCAGGGTGAGTTCCACCGCGACAAATCATTCAATCTGATTTATCGGGATTTATGGCAGTGCAAGTGGCAAACAATTTGGACTATAGAGCCGAACAAAAATTCAAACCGCGCCTTTTCCAACAGCCAAGTTCAAACGTGAAGCAAATCTGTATGATGCCGCGATTCGCATTCCTGCATAATATCGAGCCCCGATGAAGCCTTTTTACCAGCAGCCAATACTGAATTCACCATACCACGTGCCGACCCGGCATCATGCGCTGGGCGACAACGGCCAGCCATTGGCTCAAGAACACCTCATTGGCCGCCGGCGCTCAAGATACATGACGCCCGTTCCTCGTAGCAAGAGGCAGGCCGCGCAGGCGCAACTCAGTTTCGAAGCCACCTCCTCGACATATAGCGACAATCCGATCATCAACGAGGTCCGCGCCCATGTGGCATCGTGGCGCGCGTTGACCAATCCAGCGGACTGGAATGTTACCCCGACCACGCAAAAGCTGCTGCTGCACTGGCGCCATCACAACTTTCAGAATCAACGACCGTTCTTCTGCCAGGTCGAGGCGGTCGAGACCGCGATCTGGCTGGCCGAGGTCGCTCGCGGCAGGCGGCAATATGCCGGCATCCTGAGCGAGCTTTCTAAGGCTAATCAGGAAGCCAACCCCGAGCTGTTCCGGATTGCCCTCAAGCTTGCGACCGGAGCAGGCAAGACGACGGTCATGGCCATGCTTATCGCCTGGCAGGCGATCAACAATGCGAGACAGCCACAGTCCTCTCTGTTTTCTAAGGGATTTCTGCTCGTCGCGCCGGGCATCACAATCAAGGATCGCCTGCGCGTCCTGCTGCCGTCGGATCCCGACAACTACTACAAGACCCGGGAACTGGTCCCGCCGGACATGATCAACGATCTGCAGAACGCCAAGATCGTGATCACCAACTACCATGTTTTCCAGCAGCGGGAGACGCTCGATACCAACAAGGTCGGACGCGCCGTACTCTCCGGCTGGCGCAACGAGAAGCTGGTCACGCGCGAAACTGAAGGCGAGATGCTTGAGCGCGCCTGCAAGGACCTGCTCAGCACCAAGAACGTCGTGGTCATCAACGACGAAGCGCACCATTGCTACCGCGAAAAGCCCGGCGAAGTATCCGAGCCGAGCTTCAAGGGAGATGAAAAGGCCGAAGCAGAGGAAAACAATGCCGCCGCGCGCCTTTGGATTTCCGGCATCGAGGCGCTGAAGCGGAAGGTGGGCCTCCGCGCCGTCTACGACCTGTCGGCCACGCCCTTTTTCCTGCGCGGGTCGGGGTATGACGAGGGCACATTGTTCCCTTGGGTCGTATCCGACTTCAGCCTGGTCGATGCTATTGAATGCGGTATCGTCAAGCTCCCCCGCGTTCCCGTCTCCGACAATGCCGTGAACGTCGACTCGCCCATCTTCCGCAATCTGTGGGACCATATCGGCAAGAAGATGCCGAAGAAGGGCGCGGCCAAGTCGGGCGAACTTGATCCACGCAGCCAGTTCCCCGACACATTGGCGACCGCGCTGCACTCGCTCTACAGCCACTACAAGCAGGAATATGATGAGTGGCAGCGCGCAAATATCGGCGTGCCGCCCGTATTCATCGTGGTGTGCAACAACACCGCGAGTTCGCGTCTGGTGTTCGAGTGGATCGCCGGCTTCCAGCGCGAGGTCGAGGGCGAGCGCCAGACCATCCACTGGGGCAATCTCGATCTCTTCTCCAACTACGACCGCGACACCGGCAATCCTCTCGCCCGGATGAACACGCTTCTGGTCGACAGCCACCAGATTGACTCCGGCACGCTCGACGATGCCTTCAAGCAGGCCGCAGAGGCGGAGATCGACCGCTTCCGCCAGGAGAAGGCCGAGCGCGAAGGCGCAGCGGCGGCCAGCAGCGTAACTGACAGCGAGATCCTGCGCGAGGTGATGAACACCGTCGGGCGCAAGGGCCGGCTAGGCGAACACATACGCTGCGTCGTCTCTGTATCGATGCTGACCGAAGGCTGGGATGCCAATACCGTCACGCACATCCTCGGCGTGCGCGCCTTCGGCACTCAGCTTCTGTGCGAACAGGTCGTCGGCCGCGGCCTGAGGCGGCAATCCTATGAGCTCGGAAGCCGGACCGACCCGGACGGCAACCGGCTGTTCGACACCGAATATGCCGACGTGCTGGGCATCCCGTTCGATTTCGCGACGGAACCGGTCAAGGTCACCAAGAAGCCGCCCAAGCCCGTCACGCGCATCTTCGCGGTCAAGGACCGAGCGGCCCTGTCGATGCGACTACCGCGGGTCGCAGGCTACCGAACCGAATTGCCAGATGATCGGCTGAGCGCGACCTTTACCGACCAGCATCGCATGATCCTCGATCCATCGATGGTTGGACCGACCACGGCGAGGCTCGAAGGCATTGTCGGCGAAGGCCACGACATCACGCCGGAAGTGCTGGACGAGATGCGGCCGGCTGCAATTTCCTCGCATCTCAGCAAACATCTGATTCAGCGCTACCTGCTCGGCACGAATGGCGAGCCTCAGTACCACCTCTATTACAAGGTCCAGCCCATTGTGCGGCGCTGGATCGCTGAGTGCTTCAACACGGTGGGCGGCACGAAGCACGGCATGTTGATCTATTCGAGCGTCGCCTCCCGCGCTGCGGCGCTGATTCACAGCGCCATGCTGCAGGAGACCGAGACTGACCCGAAAGTGGTCAAGGCGCTGCTTGACCCATACAATCCTGCCGTGGTCACGGACCACGTGCAGTTCATCACGTCAAAAGACACGCTGTGGGAGACGGCGCCCGACAAGTGCCAGATCAACTACGTGGTCGGCGATAGCGACTGGGAAGTCGAATTCGCCCGCATCGCGGAACGCCACCCGGCCGTCCTGGCCTATGTCAAGAACCAGGCGCTGGGCTTCGAGGTCCCCTACCTCGCCGGCACGGAAGCGCGCCGCTATCTGCCCGACTTTATCCTGCGCATCGACGACGGACGCGGCGCCGACGATCCGCTAATGCTGGTGGTCGAGATCAAGGGCGAGCGCCTGATCGACGACCAGATCAAGGCTGAGACGATGCGCTCGCTGTTCGTACCGGGCATCAACAATTTAGGCACCTTCGGCCGCTGGGATTTCGTCGAGCTGACGAATTTGTGGACGATGGAAAAGGATTTCGGCCAAGCTATCGCCGATAGAACTAAACTTCACATCCCGGGGGCGAAATAATGCCAGGTTCAACATTCGAAACAAATCCGAATTCACTACAGAAACTTCTGGAGCAGTGCCGAAGCGGCGAACTTCAGCTGCCCGATTTCCAGCGCAGTTGGGTGTGGGACGAGGATCGCATCAAAAGTCTGACAGCCTCGATTTCGCGCGCCTTCCCGGTTGGCGCCGTGATGACCCTGAAGACGGGCGGCGACGTCAACTTCAAGCCCCGCTCGGTCGAGGGTGCGCCTCCGCCGTCAACACCATCGCAAGCCTTGCTACTCGACGGCCAGCAGCGACTGACCTCGCTTTATCAGGTCACACTGCGCAATCAGGTCGTCGAGACGGTCACACCGAAAAACAAGCGCGTAAAGCGATGGTTCTACATCGACATCCGCAAAGCCTTGAACCCGGAATTCAGCCGCGAAGAAGCTATCATCGGCGTCCCCGAAGACAGGATCGTCAAGGCCAATTTCGACAAGGACATTGTTCTCGATCTGTCGAGCCGCGAGAAAGAGTTCGACGCTCTCATGTACCCGCTGTCGATGATTTTCCAGTGGAACGACTGGCAGATGAAGTTCGTCAACCACAGCCAGGCGAGAGGGAACTTTGCCGAGCTTTGGCCCATGATCTCTCAGTTTCACGATGAAGTCGTCCAGAATTTCGCTTCTTATCAAGTTCCAGTGATCGCCCTAGGCAAGGAAACATCAAAGGAAGCCGTCTGTCTGGTCTTCGAGAAGGTCAACACCGGTGGCAAGCCGCTCGACGCATTTGAACTGGTTACGGCAATGTATGCGGCCGACGGCCATGAGCTGCGACGGGACTGGTATGGCGACAGCTCCACCAAAGGCCGCCATCGTCTGCTTATCGAGATGCTTCGGCCTCCGGGTCAGAACAGCGGCATTCTTGCGCAGGTTTCGAACACTGACTTTCTTCAGGCTATTTCGCTGTTCCACACCCGCGACAAACGTCGGCAGGCAGAGACGGGTGGCAAGCAGGGCAAGGAATTGCCCGCCGTTAGTGGAAACCGCCAGTCTCTCCTCAACCTTCCGCTGTCGGCCTACTTGAAATATCAGGCACTGGTCGACAAGGGTTTCGAGCGCGCTGCGAAATTCCTTAACATGCTGCACATCTACCGCGTGTTCGACCTTCCCTATCAGTCGCAGATCGTTCCGTTGGCTGCCATTCTTGCAGACATTGGCGATGCGTGGGAATCCGAGACGAACAGGATGAAGCTCGTCCAGTGGTACTGGAATGGCGTCTTCGGCGAATTGTACGGCTCTGCCGTCGATTCCCGCATATCGAGAGACTTTCTGGAGGTGCCTCTCTGGCTTAAGGACGGCCCTGTCCCCTCGACAGTCAGCGAAACCATTTTCCGCTCCGATCGTCTGAAGACGATGCGGATGAGGCTTTCCGCTGCCTACAAGGGCGTGAATGCTCTGCTGATGAAAGAAGGCGCAGAGGATTTCCGCTCAGGCCAGGCATTCGACGACGCAATCTTCTTCGGCGAAAGCGTCGACATCCACCACATTTTTCCGAAGCAGTGGTGCGCGAACGCCGGGATCAAAGCCGACATTTTTGACTCTATCATTAACAAGACGCCGCTCTCGTACAAGACGAACCGCATCATCGGCGGCGTCGCACCTTCGGCCTATCTGCAGCTGTCTC
>NZ_RZRY01000399.1:0-5933 GCF_003998035.1 Mesorhizobium sp. M2A.F.Ca.ET.039.01.1.1
GCGGTAATAGACGTCGATGAAGTTCAGGCCGATCGCCGTGTGCCGGATCAGGATCTGGCCTTCTCCCGGCTGGCCGGGATCGGCATCCTCGTAAGCCAGGACTTCGGGGCCGCCATTGGCGTGGATGCGGATTGCCTTGGACATCGCTCAACTCTCTGAAGGGTACGTAAACTGGAGCATGACCCCGAAAGGGCCAGCCGATGTTTGAAAGATCATGGGCCGATAGACAGCTAGGTCAGGATGACCATTCGACCAAAAATGTCCTGATCCAGGATCAGGACTTCCTGGCGCCCAGACTGGGGAACATCTGCATGATGCCCCCGATACAGGCGAGATAGAGGCCGGTGATGGTAATGCCGATCTTGGTGAAGTCGCTGACCTGCTCTCCCAGCACGCCGATCTTGTCATAGAAGGCGGCAAGTGCTGCCTGCGCCAGCGCCAGCGCGCCGAAGGCGCACCACAAAAGCGTCATGCCGAGATTGACCGGCCTCAGCCGCACCACGCGCACCGGATGAATGAAGTTGATCGGCAGGAAGGTCAAAATACCGGCAATAACCACCACGGCGAACGATACCCATTGCCCCGGCTCGATGACGAACAGCGTGAACACCACCATGTTCCAGACGACAGGGAAGCCCTTGAAGAAGTTCTCCTTCGTCTTCATGCCGGTGTCTGCATAGTAGATCGCGCTGGAGACGACGATAATGGCCGCCGACAGGAAGGATAGGTTCTCGCCCATGAAGCCGCGCTGATAGAGCGCGAAGGCCGGGATGAGCACGTAGGTGACGTAGTCGATGATGTTGTCGAGGAGTTCTCCCGACCATGTCGGCAGGATCTCCTTGACCTCGAGCTTCCTGGCGATCGGGCCGTCGATGCCGTCGACGAACAGCGCCAGCCCCAGCCACCAGAACATCGCCGTCCAGCGTTCCTCGCTCGCCGCCACCAGCGACAGGAAGGCCAGGAACGATCCTGACGCGGTCAGCAGATGAACGGAAAACGCACGCGCCTGCGGCCACGTCACCTTCTTCTTCGGCAACGGAATCCGCTGCGCGATCTTCTTCGCCGCCTTCCTGGCCGTTGTATTCTTGCTCACGGTCCCCGCCAGTCCAGCTTGCAGATTTCGGCCGATCGGCCGGCGAAATTCCAGTTGCGGCCGAAGGCGCGCATCTTGCTCTTGTCGGACTTCGCCACGATGATTTCCGGCGCGATCCAATATTCTGAATTGGTGATCACCGTATCCTTTTCACGGTCCTTGCCGGGGATCGGCGTCACCGCGCCGTCGATGATCTTCGGTATTTGGAAGACGCGCGTCCTGTCACGCGTCTCATAGGTAATCGGCACCTGCTCGACGCCGAGGAATTTGCCGACAAGGATCGACAGCAGCGAGGTGGTGCCGCCGGCCTTACCCGTGAAGATCTTGGTCAGCGCTTTGACCGCATAGACTGACGCCCGCTTGTCGATGAACAGTCCGGCGCTCCAGTTGCCGCGGCTCATATAGCCGGGGATTTCCATGACCAGGCCGAGATTGAGACCCGAAAGGTCGACTTCGCCGAAATGGCCGGCATCGATGCGGAAGCCAGCCCAGGTCTGGCAGTAACCTTCCGTCGGCGGGTGGCTGCCGAGCGACAGCACGCAGGGGCAGAAAACCGTGCAATTGCATGAGAGTACCAGCTCCCCTTTCATCGCCCAGCTTTGGTCGGTCATCGAATTCTCCCCTTACGCCGAAACTAATAGCAGGGCTGCCGCCCACACAAGCAGTATCGTACCGGCGACCCGGCTGGCCACCCTGCCGGTGGTCTGTTTTTCGATCAGGGTGAACAGGCCGATCAGCGCCATCCAGAAGATGTTCATCGCGCCGACGGCGAACATCACCAGCATCAGCGCCCAGCAGCAGCCAAGGCACCAGACGCCCTGCTCCACTCCTAGTTGGAAGATGCGGCCCGGTTTCGCGCTCCAATTGGCGAACAGGATCGAGAACGGGTTGCGGCATTTTTCCAGGCACGCCTGTTTCAAGCCGCTAAATTGATAAAGGCCTGCAACAAGCAGTGCCGCGGCGCCGGCAATACCGACTGCGGGATCGAGCATCCGGCCGGAACCGGCAAAAGCGTAGACCGCGAGCGTCAGCGCGGCGAAAGCCGCGGACGCGCCAAGCCAAGTGGTGAGGTATCCGGTAACGAGCACCAGCGGTTGAACAACCGGCTCGCCCTTGATCCGCGCTGTGTCGGCAATCTCGCAATAGGTGCGGATCAGCGGCGCGGCGGAAGGCAGCATCGTGGCAACCGCCATCAGGAACCACATCAGCACAAGCGCCGGTACCTGCAGGCCAGCCGGGCCGGCAAGCGGCGCCGGCGCAAGGCAGAGAGCAAAGAACCGGTCGAGAAAATCCGGAAAAGGCAGGCTCGGGAGATTCTTGAGCAGCAAATCGCCGGGTCTGCCGGCAAGGCTGCCTTCAGCGCCGCGGATCGCCATCGCGCCGAGAAGCAACCATGCAAGGACGATGGCGACACCCACCGTGAGCGTCACCGCAAAGCGCGGACTGCGCGCCACGCCGGCCGTCGCGCGCCCCGCGCGGTCGAGATGGTTGAAATCCTGCTGCTCCCCGCTCATGGCAATCGAATGGGCTGAATCGCCGCGTTGATCAAGCCGGCTGATCCGACCTATATCTTGGATAAGGGCCCGACGGGGCGCCTCCCAACGTGGAAGCATGACGTGGATCATAACGACAGAGCCCGCATCCTGGTTGCCGGCAGCGGTCCGGCCGGCCTTATCGCGGCGCTCGGCTTTGCCCAGGCCGGCTTTCAGGTGACGCTGGTGGGCCCTGAGGCCAACACCACCGATGGCCGCACCACGGCGCTCATGAACCCCGCCCTGAAAGTTCTGGAACGGCTGGGCGTCCTTGCCGAGCTCAAGCCGCAGGCCGCGGCGCTCAAGGTGATGCGCATCGTCGACGCCACAAGGCGGCTGATCCGCAGCCCAACCGTGACCTTCCGCGCCAGCGAGATCGGCGAGGAACAGTTCGGCCTCAATCTGCCGAACAATGCCCTTATTCCGATCCTCGCTAAGGCGGCTTCAGCGCATGACGGCATTCATTGGCTGAAATCCACGGTCGAATCCTGGAGCCTCGACGCCGACCAGGCCCGTGCAAGGCTGGCCGACGGGGGCGAAGTCTCCGCATCCCTGGCGGTCGCCGCCGACGGGCGCCTGTCTCCAGCGCGGGAGGCCGCCGGCATTCGCGCATTCGCGCGGCCTTATCCGCAATCGGCGCTTGTCCTCAATTTCGGCCACCGCAGCGACCACGGCTTCGTGTCGACCGAGTTCCACACCGAAACAGGGCCGTTCACCCAGGTGCCGCTGCCCGGCAGGCGATCGAGCCTTGTCTGGGTCGTGAAGCCGGAGACGGCGCAAGAGCTTGCCGCGCTCGATGATGCAATCCTGTCGGAGCGTATCGAGCAGCAGATGCAATCGGTGCTTGGCCGGGTCTCGGTCGAGCCGGGCCGCCAGATCTATCCTTTGTCGGCAGCTTCGCCCGCCCGGTTCGCGCAGAATCGCGTCGCGCTGGTCGGCGAGGCGGCGCATGTGTTTCCGCCAATCGGCGCCCAAGGGCTCAACCTCGGCATCAGGGACATCGACGATCTGATTGGAATCGCCGGCGAAAACCGCGGCGATCCAGGGGCGAGCAGGAGTCTTGCCGCTTATGATACCAGGCGCCGACCCGACATATGGGCGCGTAGCGGCGCGGTGAACCTGCTCAACATGTCGCTGCTGTCCGACATGCTGCCCGCACAGCTGGCGCGCAGCGCCGGCCTCAATGCGCTGGGCAGCTTCGCGCCGCTGCGGGCCTTCTTCATGCGCGAGGGATTGCGGCCGGGCAGCGGCTTTCGCGCCATTGCCGGCGGCTTACGGAAAGAGGTCGGCCGGTAGGATTCCGTGTCGGATCGCGTAGAGCAGCGCGGTCACCGTCACCACCGAGAAGCATGTCGTGATCAGCACGCTGGCCGAAGCGCGCTGCACCCATATGTCGTACTGCTGCGCGATGACGAAGACATTGGTCGCCGTCGGCAGCGCCGCCAGCAGCATCGCTGAAAAGACCCAGGTCGGCGTGAAATTGCCGATCCAGCTCAGCACGACATAGCAGAGCAGCGGATGGACGATCAGCTTCAACCCGGCAATCAATGCCAGCTCGTGCGGCACACGGTTGAGCGGCCTCAGCGCCAGCGTGACGCCCATGGCGAACAGGGCGCAAGGCGCGGCCGCGCGGGCGAGATAATCCAGGAAACGATCGACAGGCAGCGGCGGGTGGAACTCCACATAAGCGGCGGCGACACCAAGGGCGGTCGCGATGATGAAGGGGTGCAGCACGATCTTCTTCGCGACGCCGCACGCCAGTTGGAGCGGCGGCGCCTTCTCCTTGCCCGACAGCGCCATCATCATCGGCGCGATCGTGAAATGCACGATGTTCTCGAAGCAGAAGATCAGCGCCACGGGGACCGCCGCCTGCTCGCCGAACGCCAGCAAGGCAAGACCCGGCCCCATATAGCCGATGTTGCCGTACGCCGCGGCAAGGGCGGTGACCGTCGCGGGCGCGATGCCGCCGCGGGAGACGAGAACCGACCAGGCGAACATCACCGTGAAGACGACATAGGTGGCGATGAGCGAGCCAAGGATGAAGCTCCATTCCGTCAACCGATCGAACGGCGTCCTGGCGAGCAGTTGGAAGAACAGCGCCGGCAGCGCGACATAGACGATGAAAATGTTCATCCAGCCGAGCGCCTCCAGCGGCTGCCGGGTGATGCGCGCCACCAGGAAACCGACGAAGATCATGCCGAAGAAGGGAAGGACGAGACCGATGACGTCAGACATTTTTCGCTCAGGCGGGAAAACTCCCGCGCGGGCTAGCCCGTTGCTTCGCCCGGGGTCAAGGACTTGGCTATTGAATTGCGGCGGCGCCTGCGCCAAATAGGCCCAGTCGAAAGTTGGAGTCGATTTTTGGCTGCGTGATGTGTAAATTCAAGGTCTTAGGCGCCCTGTGCGCGGCCACGAAAGGCGCCTCGGAACCTGAGTGGTGAATGCGATGAAAACGGCCAAATTCTCGATCGGGCAAGTGGTTCGCCACAGGCTGTTTCCGTTTCGCGGCGTGATCTTCGACGTCGATCCCGAATTCGCCAACACCGACGAATGGTACGAAGCCATTCCGGCCGACGTGCGGCCGCGCAAGGACCAGCCTTTCTACCATCTTCTGGCGGAAAATTCGGAGACCGAGTACATCGCCTATGTGTCCGAGCAGAACCTGCTCGAGGACCGGTCGGGCGAGCCGGTGCGGCATCCGCAGATCGGCGAGATGTTCGACAAGCTGCCGGACGGCCGCTACGAGCCTAAGCGCCAGTCGAAGCATTGAATGTGATGGCTTGAGGTAACAAAAAAGCGGGGCATTTGCCCCGCTTTTTTGCACGAGAAACGCGCTTGCGCGATCAGTTCGCGGTCTTGGCCTTTTCCTGCTCGTCCTTGAGCTTCTTGGCGAAATCCTGGTTGTTCTTGGCGACGAAGTCCTGCAGCTTCTTCTGCCGGTCCTCGATGTCCGACTGCTGCAGCGGCGGGCCGTCATAGGCGCCGCTGAAGCCGGTGAGCGCGATCTTGATGGGGTTCGGCTGGTTCTGGAAGTTGATCGAGGTCAGCGAAATCGCCTGACCCTTCTTGAAAGACGCCACGAGTTGGTCCGTCAGCGGCACTTCGGCGACGCAGCGGTCCGGGAAGCAGATCACATAGTCAAGCTTCTGCGCTTTGCCGCCATCGATCTGCAGGCCGATGCCGGGAGGCACGAGGCGGCCGGTCGGGACGGTGACCTGGAAGACCTTGCGGTTCACCTTGCCCTTGAGCTCGATCAGGCTGACGCCGGTGACGAGCTGGCCATTGCCGGCGGTGACGATGTTCTGCAC